>NZ_JBFUEP010000017.1:0-71986 GCF_056403895.1 Pedococcus sp. P2_E5 | reverse complement strand
CGGTTCATCCAGGCGTTATCCAAGTCAGGGGATCGAAATGACCAAGCAGCTCGCAAAGCTCCAAACCAGCCTCTTCCACGCCCGCACGTCCGAGCGTGGCGCCACGGCCGTCGAGTACGGCCTCCTGGTCGCCTTGATCGCGGCCGTCATCGTCGCTGTCGTCGCCACCCTCGGTGGCAAGATCAACGRCGCKTTCAACACCGTCAACAACGCRGTCTGAGGAAGACGTAATGAGGATCAGCCGTCAGCATTTCGTAGAGCGTGGCGCCACTGCCGTGGAATACGGCTTGCTGATGGCCCTCATTGCTGCTGTCATCGTCGCGACCGTCGCCCTGACCGGCGACAAGGTCCTGGCCCTGTTCACCTCCGTGAACTGGTGGATGTGACGATGCGCATGTTCAGGCGGGGACGGGAACGGGGAGCAGCTGCGGTGGAAATGGCCATCGTGCTCCCCGTCCTCATCCTGCTCGTGTTCGGAATCATCGACTTCTCCCGCATCTTCAGCGGGATCATCGCCGCCCAGCAGGGCGCGCGCGAGGGTGTGCGGCTCGCCGCCCTCGCCCCGAACTACAYCACTGTTCAGGCCAAGTCGCGAGCGGAGGCTGCCGGCGCCAACCCGATGGCCGGCACCATGACCGCCACCGTGACGATGTGCCCGAACGTGAACGACTACGCGGCGGTGGCTGTCGCGTTCAACTTCAACGGGATCCTGTTCTTCGGCGGAGGCAAGACCTTCTCCGAGACGGCCCAGATGAGATGCGGAGGCTGAGGATGCGACACTCTTCGAGGTGGCTGGGCAGGCGGCGCGAACGTGGCGCCGTCGCCCTCATTGTCGTCGTCCTGTTCGGGTCGGGGGTCCTGCTCGGCTGCGCCGCCCTGACCGTCGACCTCGGTCACATGAAGAGCGAGCGGCAACAGCTCCAGAACGGCGCGGACGCCGTGGCGCTGTCCGTCGCCATCGACTGTGCCAAGCTGGCCAGCTGCCTCGCGGGCAACGCCACCAACCGCCAGAACCTGGCCGACGGCAACGCGATGGACGGCACCACGTCGATCTCGCGCGCTGACGGCAACCCGGCCATCTGCGGCACCGCGACGGGCCTGCCCGCCTGCCCCGCGCTGACCTCGTCGCTCACCGACTGCGTCCCGCCCGCCACCATGCCGGCGAAGTGGGTGCGTGCGTACACCCGCACCCGCGAGACGGGGGGCGGCACGATCCTGCCCTACGCCTTCGCCAAGGCGCTCAGTGGCCAGGCGAGCGGTGTCGAGGTGCAGGCCTGCGCCCAGGTGGGGTTCTTCTCGGGCTACGACCCGCTCAAGGTCATCCCCGTCATCCAGTCACTGTGCGCCTGGCAGGCCGCGACGAACAACGGCACGTCGTTCCCGCCGCTGCCGCCGTACACCCCGGCGGCGAACATGTCCGCCAACCCGCTGCCCAAGATCCCGTCCGTCGTCGACTCCGCCCAGGTCGCCACGATCCAGATCATGACCGACCCCACGGCCGGCTCAGCGAACTGCGGCAAGTCCGGGCCGGGCCAGTACACCCCTGGCAACTTCGGCTGGCTGGACCAGGCCGGCGACCAGAACAGCACGTGTGTCGCGGAGGGCCTGAACGGCGTCATCGGAGGGACGGGCGGTGTGTCCTCGAGCCAGGGGTGCGCTGACGTCCTGCCCCTCAAGGTGGGTTCGATCGTCTACATCCCGATCGCCCAGTCGAGCGCAGGCACCGGCCAGGGCACCACCTACACGCTCGCGGGCATCGCCGGCTTCTACCTGGCCGGCGTGGACTTCGAGGGCAGCGCGGCCAACAAGCTCTTCAACGGCTACGACCCCGTCATCACCGACGCCAGCGGCAACGTCACGGTCGGCTGCACCAAGGACAGCCAGGGCTGCCTGTGGGGCTGGTACGTTGCCCCACTCCTTCCCGGCGGCACTCCGGACCCGTCCGGTGGCCACGCAGGTCCCACGACGATCAGCCTCCTCGGCTGACCACGCAACGCCACCTCGGCTGAACACGCACCGCCTTCTCGGCTGCACACCCCAACGATCGAAACGAAAGACAGGCCCTCATCATGGGACGCAGGTTCCTCGCCATCATCGTCGCCGCAGTTGTGGCCCTCGTCGGGGTGGTCTCCGTCATGCTGTACGTGCGTGGCGCGGACGCCAGGGCGGTCTCGGCCCAGCAGCCAACGCTGATCTACCTCGCCAAGAAGGTCGTCCCCGCGGGCACGACGTTGAAAGACGCCAATCGCCAGGGACTGATCGAGCAGACCACCGTTGCGGCCAAGGGCGCACCGGCAGGAGCGCTCAGCCAGGTGACCGATGCCAACAGCCCGTTGATCGCCCTCAGCGACATCCAGGCCGGTGAGTTCATCACCTCCGCCCGGTTCGGCGTGACGCCAGTGGGCGAGAAGGCCATCGAGGTGCCGGCCGGCAAGGTGGCCGTGTCCGTCGAGCTCAGCGACCCGGCTCGCGTCGGCACGTTCGTCACACCGGGCACCCACATCGCCATCTTCACCTCCTACAAGATCAAGGCGATCGGCGCCGACGACAAGTCCAAGGCGATCAACGAGGCCGACGTCCAGGGAACCAGCCTGCTGCTCCCCGACGTCCTGGTCATCGGCATGGGGCAGACGGCCCTCAACCCCGGGAACGCCAAGCAGGACTCGGCGACCGAGAAGGGTGCGGCGGACACCACGGCCCCGAGCTTCCTCGTCACCGTGGGCGTGACGCCGGCCGAGGCCGCCCGGTTGATCCACGGGATCAACAACGGCAACCTCTACGCCGCCCTCCGAGGCAGCGACCTGAAGATGGACAACCTCAAGGTCGTCACCGACCTCAACCTCTTCGACCTCTCCGGCGCCCTGAAATGACGATCCTCTGGGACAGCGACGCCACGGCACCGGACCGGCTCGGCTTCGCCGTCGGTGGGAACCTGATCCGTGTCGAGAACGCCGCGGCCGTCAACCGCGCCATGCTGGACCACCCCGATGACCGCCTGGTCGTCATCGGCCCGGAGGTCGGGATGCAGGCCGCCTGCGACCTCGCCGAGCAGTGTCGGGTCGAGCGCCCCGACCTCGGGGTGATCCTGCTCCGTCGCCGCGTCGACGTGACGGTTCTCGGCCAGGCACTGCGCGCCGGCATCCGCGAGGTCCTCGCAGCCGACGACCTCACCGGTCTCGCGGACGCCGCGCGGCGCAGTCGCGACCTGTCGCAGAAGGTCACGGGCTACAGCACGGACGCCACGCGCGAGGGTCGCATCATCACGGTCTTCTCGGCCAAGGGCGGGGTCGGCAAGACCACGTTCTCGACGAACCTCGGCGCCTACCTCGCCTCCACCGGGGCAAAGGTCCTCGTGGTGGATCTCGACCTCGCCTTCGGCGACGTGGGGATCAGCCTCCAGATGCTCCCGCAGAACTCGATCTCGGACCTGATCAGCATGGCCGGCCACCTGGACGAGGCTGGCCTGAGGTCGATCGTGACGCACCACGAGTCCGGCCTCGATGCCGCGTGCGCGCCTGCCGAGCCCAGCGACGCCGACCGCGTGCCCGGCACCCTGATCGCCGAGGCACTCCGCGTCGCGCGTCGGGCCTACGACTACGTCGTGATCGACACGCCCCCGGCCTTCACCGAGCACGTCCTGGCCGCGTTCGACAACAGCGACCTGCTGGTGCTGATCGCGACGTTGGACATCCCGGCGGTGAAGAACCTGCGCCTCACCCTCGACACGCTCGACCTCCTGGGCAACCCGAAGGACTCACGGCTGGTCGTGCTCAACCGCTCCGACGCCAAGGTCGGCCTGCGGGCGGAGGACGTCGTCACCGCCATCAAGCAGGAGATCGCCGTGAGTGTTCCCAGCAGCACGGCGGTGCCCGCGTCGGTCAACCGTGGCGTGGCCATCGTCCTCGACGACCCCAAGCACCCCGTCAGTGTCGCCTTCCGCCACCTGGCGGACGAGTACCTGCGCCAGCGAGACGGAGCCGGGGTGCTGTCCGACGACGCCACCGGGACGCAGCCCAAGCGCCGCAACGACCGCTGGTCACTTTCTCGTGGAGGTAAGCGATGAGCCTCGCCGATCGGCTGGAGAGCGTCCGCCGGGGCCAGCAGCAGCAGGGCGCCGCGGCTTCGCACAACGTGCCGGCAGCCCATGGCGAGAAGCTCCGCATCGCCGACCCGTTCGCGGCAGTCAAGGCCAGCGTGCACCAGGCCCTGCTGGATTCCCTCGGACCCCAGCTCTATGACCCGCACCTGGACCAGAGCGAGCTCGAGAGCAAGGTCCGCCACACCCTGCAGGAGGTGATGGACTCCGAGGAGACGCCCCTCTCGCTCGCAGACCGCACCCGCATCGCGCAGGAGGTGGCCGACGAGATCCTGGGTCACGGCCCCCTGGAGCCGCTGCTCCGCGACAGCGAGATCACCGAGATCATGGTGAACGGACCGGACCGGATCTACGTCGAGCGGGCCGGAAAGCTCTACCCCGTCGAGGCCCACTTCAGCAGCGAGGCGCACCTGCGTCGCACGATCGACAAGATCGTCGCCCGCGTCGGCCGTCGAGTCGACGAGGCCAGCCCACTGGTCGACGCCCGGCTCCCTGACGGTTCCCGTGTCAACGCCGTGATCTCGCCCATCGCCATCGACGGCGCGATGCTCACGATCCGAAAGTTCTCGACCGACCCCTTCACGGACAAGGACCTGATCGCCTTCGGCACGTTCACCCCCCGGGTGCGCGACTTCCTGATCGCCTGCGTCAAGGGCCGCCGGAACATCGTGATCTCAGGAGGCACCGGCTCGGGCAAGACGACCCTGCTCAACGTCATCTCCTCCTTCATCCCCGATGACGAGCGCATCATCACGATCGAGGACGCCGCCGAGCTCCAGCTGAAGCAGGACCACGTCCTGCGGCTGGAGGCGCGACCGTCCAACGTCGAGGGTCGAGGCGAGATCGCCATCCGCGAGCTCGTCAAGAACTCCCTGCGTATGCGCCCTGACCGCATCGTCGTCGGCGAGGTCCGTGACGGCGCCGCGCTGGACATGCTCCAGGCCATGAACACCGGTCACGACGGTTCCATCACGACCGTCCACGCCAACACCCCGCGCGACAGTCTCTCCCGACTCGAGACCATGGTGCTCATGGCGGGCGTCRACCTGCCGGTGCGCGCCATCCGCGAGCAGGTTGCCGGCGCGGTGGACCTGATCATCCAGCAGGCCCGTATGAAGGACGGCTCCCGCCGGATCGTCGCCATCACCGAGGTGGCCGGCATGGAGACCGACGTCATCACCATGCAGGACCTGTTCACCTTCGACTACAGCGCAGGACGCGACGAGCAGGGCCGGTTCCGCGGTTCGCTGGTGAGCACTGGACTGCGCCCGAAGTTCACCCAGGATCTGGTGGACCAGGGCATCACCCTGGCGGCGGACATCTTCGTGAGGGGCATGTAGGTGCGCATCAACATCCGTCCGACGGTGGCGTTGGGCATCGCGGCGGTGGCCCTTCTGGGCATGACCGCCTCCGCGACGTCGGCCGCTGCGGCCCAGGACAACCCGGCCTCGGTCAGCTCGACCAAGATCACGGGGACGACCGTGTCCGGGGTGCTCACAGTGCGTGGCGCCAAGGGGACGGGCTCGATCAGTGCCACGAGCCTCAAGGCCACGCTCGCGGGACGTGAGGTGCCGGTCACCGTGGTCCCGGTCGCCGCCACCAAGCGGGCGACCATGCTGGTGGTCGACACCAGCGGCTCCATGGGTGAGACCGGGATGGAGACGGTTCGCTCGGCAGTGGGCGCCTTCCTGGCCGAGGTGCCCAAGGATGTCGCCGTCGGGCTCGTGTCCTTTGCCGGGACTGCCGGCGTCGACGTCGCACCGACCCTCAACCGGACGACCGTCCAGAGGTCCGTCAATGCCCTTCGGTCACGGGGCGAGACGACCCTGTACGACGCCGTGGCGATTGCGGCCCGCGCGATGGGGTCGTACGCCGACCGCAGCATCATCCTGCTCAGCGACGGTGGCGACACCGCCAGCGCCAAGGCGACCAGGGCGTCGGCGACAGCCGCCCTGAAGGCCAACGGTGTCCGTGCCGAGGTCATCGGCTTCAAGACAGGGGAGAGCGACAACACCGTTCTCGCCGGTTTCGCGTCCGCGGGTGGCGGAACGGTGGCTGCGGCGGGCAATGCCGCAGCGGTGCGTGCCGCCTTCGACGCCGCCGCCAAGGCGCTGGACTCGCAGCTGAACTTCACCGTGGACGGCAAGGGCGTCGCCAGCGCGAAGCAGGACCTGGTCCTGACCGGAGTCGCTGACGGCGCGCCCTTCACGGCCACTGCCGCACTCGACTTCGGCGCGCCCGCGCCAGTCGTGCAGCAGACCCCGACCTCCGATGTTGCTCCTGCCGTCCAGGCCGTGGCTCCGAAGTTCGCCGGTCCTGGTGGCCTCTCACCGATGCTCATGGCGGGGCTGGTGGCGCTCTTCGTCGGGATCATCGGGCTCGCGCTGGCCTTCGTCATGCGGCCCCCCACTGATGATCGACGCAGCCGGGTCGCCGGCATCGAGCAGTACGTCGCCGGGGCCGGCGTCATGTCTGCCACCGCCGCCAAGGCGTCCCCCAGTGCGCTGTCCGAGGGTCTGGTCAACCTGGGTGAGCGCGTGATGGAGGGTCGTGACTCCACGACGAAGACCATGTCGCTCATCACCCGGGCGGACCTGCCGCTGAGGGCAGGGGAGTGGTGGGTCCTGCGGCTGGTGGCCCTGGTGGTGGGCATCAGTGGCTCGGTGATCCTCTTCCATGGCGGGACCATCCTGACCATCCTGGCTGTCGTCCTCGGCGCCGTCGTGGGCTGGTTCCTCCCGGCCTTCGTGCTGCGCTTCCTGGCGAAGCGTCGGGCGAAGAAGTTCGAGGACCAGCTTCCCGACCTGCTCATGCTGGCCGCGAGCAGCCTGGGCACCGGGTTCTCCCTGGCCCAGGCGGTCGACGCCATCGCCAAGGACGCCTCGGAGCCGTCGGCCAAGGAGTTCTCCAGGGCTCTCGCGGAGACGCGCATCGGTTCGGAGATCAGCGATGCCCTCGAGCGCGTGGGGGAGCGGATGGACAGCGAGAACATGCGCTGGACCGCCCTCGCCATCAACATCCAGCGTCAGGTCGGAGGCAACCTCGCCGAGACGCTGCGGACGACGGCCAAGACCCTCAGGGAGCGCGAAGAGCTGCGGCGGCACGTCCGGGCCCTGTCGGCGGAAGGCCGACTGTCGGCCTACATCCTGATCGGTCTGCCCATCGGGCTCTTCTTCTACATGCTCAAGGTCAACTACCTGTACGTGTCCCTGCTCTGGTCGAAGCCGATGGGCTGGGCCATGTCGGCGGTGGGGCTCGTCGCCATGGGCATCGGCATCTTCTGGATGAAAAAAGTCGTCGACGTGGAGGTCTGAGGATGCTGCTCATCATTGGCGTCGGGGCGGTCTTCATGGCCCTCATGACCCTCGTCCTCGCCTTCTCCCTGGGAAGCGGACAGACCACAGGTGTGGCGCGATCGCTCGCCATCATCGAACGCCAGCTCGACCCGCACGAGGTCGCCCGCGAGGAGCTGCCGGCCATGGAGCGGCTGGCGCTGCCCATGCTGGGCCAGACCCGGCGCCTGGCTCAGCGACTGTCTCCGTCCGGCACGACCGAGCGGATCCACCGTCGCCTCGACCTCGCCGGCAACCCCCCGGCGTGGACTCCCGAGCGCATCATGGGCGCCAAGGGACTCGGGCTGTTCATCGGCGCCCTCCTGGGCCTGGCCATCGGACACCTCAGCCTGCGGGGCCTGGGCTATGCCGCGGGCGGCGGCGCCTTCATGTTCTTCCTGCCCGACATCCTGGTCTACAACATGGGCTTGAAGCGCCAGAACGAGCTGCGGATGGGCCTGGCCAACGCGCTGGACATGCTGACGGTGTGCGTCGAGGCCGGTCAAGGCTTCGACGCGGCACTGCTGCAGGTCGCACGCTCGGCCGAGGGTCCGGTCGCAGGCGAGTTCGCCCGTGTCCTCTCCGAGATCCAGATCGGCAAGTCACGGGGCGACGCGTTCAGCTCACTGGCCCAACGCACGTCGGTGCCGGAGGTGAAGACCTTCATCACGTCCCTCGTGCAGGCCGACCGCCTCGGTCTGCCCATCGCCTCGGTGTTGCGCGAGCAGTCGGTCCAGATGCGTCTGATCCGGCGTCAGCTGGCCGAGGAGAAGGCCCAGAAGGTGCCGGTCAAGATCCTCTTCCCGATGCTCTTCTGCATCTTTCCGGCCCTCATGATCGTGGTCATCGGCCCCGGCATCATGCGCATGATGGACGCGTTCGCCGGCAAGTTCTGAGCCGGGAACCCGCCTTCCACACCCCGACAGGCGGCATCGCTGAGACGTGCTCAGCGGTGCCGCCTGTGGTGTGCGTGGTGTGCGGTGACCCGGCGTTCCCCGGGTTGGCCGCGTCGGTGGACCCCGGGGTCAGCGGGTCCAGGTCAACCGCCGCGTCAGCAGGTCCAGGTCAACGGCCGCGGTGGCCGATCGACTCGGACTTGACCAGCCCCAGGCGCAGGGCCGACATCACGGCTGAGGCGCGGTTGTGGGCGCCCAGCTTCTCGTAGACCTTCGAGACGTGCGTCTTGACCGTCGACTCGCTCATGTAGAGCTTCTTGGCCACGGCGGCGATCGAGTCGCCGGCGACCAAGCGGTCCAGCACCTCGGCCTCGCGGGGGGTCAGGCGCGGCTTGTCACTGGAGTCCCGACGACGCAGTGCTTCGGCCAACCCGGTGGCCATGAAGGCATCTGGCGCCACGGCCGCGCGACGGACCGCCGCGATGACCTCGTCGGACGGGGCGGACTTGAGGACGAGGGCCGACGCGCCGAGGTCGAGCGCCTCGAGCAGCGTCTCGTCGTCGTTGTGCATCGTCAGGACGACGATGCCCAGTCGCGGGGACGCCTCGCGGGCCGCCCGGGCCATCACCAGGCCCGAGCCGTCGGGCATGGACACGTCCACGACGAGGACGTGGATCAGGCTCTGCGCCAGGACGGTGCGGCCTTCGGCTATGCCACCGGCCTGCCCGACCACGGACAGGTCCGGCTCGCTGTCGATCATCCGGCAGACGGCTTCGCGCACCAGGGTGTGGTCATCGATCACCACGACGTTGATGGTCATGAGGGCTGGGGGATCCTTTCGTTGGACAGCGTGGCAGAGGGGGCTGCACCGCGGGCTCGCATGCGCATGCGGAGCGAGACGCCTTCTCCGGCATAGGGCTCGACGGAGATCTCGCCTCCCAACCCGCTGAGCGGGTGGTCGGCGAAGTCGCGCTCGGTCAGTGAGGTCGTGCCGTCGTGCGACATCCAGAGCTCGACCCTGGGTGCTGCGACGTTGAGGCGCACCTCGACGGTCTGGGCGTTGAGGGAGTGCCGGGCATCGGCCAGCATGCGCAGGAACAGGCGGTAGATGAGCACCTCGGTGTGGGCCGGAAGGCGGAAGCCGGTCTCACTCAGGTGCATTCGCGTCGTGACCCCGGAGGACGAGCCGAAGTTCTGGAGCCGGGCACCGATCATCGCGCCGAGTCCGGTGTCGGGGCGCACCGCGATCCGCAGGTCGCCGATGTGCAGCCGCAGGTCGGCGAGCACACGTGACACGTCCACGCGGAGTGCGTCGAGCTCCTCCGCCAAGGGCGACCCCTGACCGCGGGCGTTGCGCCGCACCGCGTCGATGCCGAAGCCGAGCGCCACCATCTCCTGGGCGATCCCGTCGTGCATCTCCCGGGCGAGGCGCTCGCGCTCCTCCAGGCCGGCGCGCTCCCGCAGCCCCGCGAACAGCACCGACAGGTCGATGTTCGCCGCATGCCGGGCGGCAACCGCGCCCGCCGCGGCGAGGTCGTCCTCCGTGAAGGGGGTGACCAGTGGCCGGTCAGCGACCATCAGCCCCAGCCTGTGGCCGTCACCGTCGTTGAGCGGGACGACGATGACCGAGCGGGCCACCAGGTCGTCCTTCCACTGCGCGAGGGTGGGCACGCCCTGGTGCCACGCCGGCGCGAGGACGGAGTCGGGCTCCATCGGGTCGGGCCACGGGGTGCGGTCCGCGCCACGGATGGCGAGCGGCACGGCAGGGTCGTCGCCGTAGCCCACGAGGATGGCGCTGCGTGCCGCGCGCATCTGGTTGCTGAGGTCCTGGAGGGCCATCTCGGCCGATCCGGGGGCATCGAAGCCGGTGTCGAGGGTGTCGGCGAGCTCGTGCAGGCGCCGCAGCAGGAGGCTGGCCTCAGCCGCGACGTTCGGGTCGACGGGCAGAGCCACACTCTCCATCCGGTGCGACCACGCGCCCAGCAGGCCGAAGACGAGGGCGACCATGGCGGCGAGCAGGATGGCCTGGCCCTCGGCCATGTCCAGGCGCTTCAGCCACCACGCGGTCGCGAGGCCGGAGGCCAAGCCGACCGCCGAGATCTCCATGGCGCCCCGCCGGCCCAACCGCAGCCCGGCATGGAACGCGGGGACGAGGATGAGGATCTTCGACCACGGCCCGGTGTAGCCCATCGCCAGCCCGGCCACCACGGCACCGGCGACGAGCAGCCCGGTCATCTGGATGCGGCGGGTGGCGGTGTCCTTCGGGCTCAGGACAGGAAGGGCCGAGGCCGCGAGGTCGAGCGTGACGGTCAGGAGGATCCAGGGAAGGCCCCCGAGGATGTCGTTGCTGACCGATGCGAACATGGCCGCCACCAGCGCGATGCCGATGCGAATCCGTGTGGACACGGCGAGATAGGGCAGCCACCGCATACCCGCCTCCCGTCTCGCGTCCCCGGCACCCAGCAGTTGTCCACAGGCCACTGCCCAGACTAGTCGTGTCCACAGGCTTCCGCCTCCGAATCGACGCCAACACACCGCGCCGACACGATGTGGGACATGGCCCCGCCGAACCCTGTGACCGGGGCGATGGGGACCCTCACGGACCTGGCCCTGCCGGTCAGCTGCGCGGCCTGCGGCCAGCCGGACGATCCGGTATGCCGTGAATGCCTGGACGAGCTCGGCCGGATCCTCTGGTTCGGGGGACCCCGACAGGTCCGTCCGGACCCTTGTCCGTCGGGCTTTCCGCCCGTCTTCGCGAGCGCTCCGTACCGTGGGCCRCTCGCTGCCGTGGTCGCGGCCTACAAGGACGACGGCCGGCGCGACTGCGGGTTGCTGCTCGGGGAGCTCCTCGGCCGTGCCCTCGAGGCCGCCGTCGGCGCCTGCCGGTCAGCGGTCGAGGTCCTGGCGCGCCACAACGGTCCCCTCCTGGTCGTGCCCGTCCCGTCGTCCCGGGCATCGGTTCGCGCTCGTGGGGACGCGCCCCTGGTGGCCGTGGCCGCCCACGCGGTGAGGGGGTTCGCCGCGGACGAGGCCGTCGTGGCGCCCGCGCTGCGACTCCGGCGCCGGGTCGCCGACCAGGCCGGGCTCGGCGCGCGCGAGCGTGCGGTCAACCTCGAGCACTCCATGGCCGTGCGGCGGCACTGGGCCCACGCTCTCGAGGGCGCCGTGTGCGTCGTCGTCGACGACGTGCTGACCACCGGGGCGACCCTGGTCGAGGCGGCCCGGGCGCTCCGGTCGGCGGGCGCGGTGACCGTCGTGGCGGCGACGACCTGTGCCACGCAGCGGCGGAAACCGACTCCCAGCCGGCGCACCACCAACTCCGGGTAAAGGCTCAGCCAATCCCTGTGTCGCAATCGGCTGGGGTGGTCTAAGTTCGACGTATGGCCCCCCTGGCCCCCGTGCACGTCACGCAAACAGGGCGCCTCGGACGCGGTCCGGCGGGCGCCCTCTGGCGGGGAGCGGAGCCCTCGACGCCGACGTCCGAGTCCCCGACGTGGGTGACCACCGGGCCAGTGTCCCTCGTGTCACTGTCCCTCGCGTCGTCAGAGCGCGGGTGGTGCCGCGGCTGAAACCCGGGTCACGCCGCCCGACTCGAACACCCGCCGAAACCATGGAGGACACCGTGGAAATTGTCGTCACCGGACGCCACATGCAGGTCTCAGACCGATTCCGTGACCACCTCGACGAGAAACTGGCCAAGATCCCACAGCTCGCGCCGCGGGTTCAGCGCGTCGACGTGATCGTGAGCCACGAGTCGAACAAGCGCCAGGCGAAGGCCTGCGAACGGGTCGAGATCACCTGTCACGTGAAGGGCCCGATCGTGCGGGCCGAGGCATGTCTTGACGACAAGTACGCAGCGCTCGACGTGGCGCTGGACAAGCTGATGGAGCGGCTGAGGCGGGCCCAGGACCGCAAGCGCGTGCACCGCGGGAGGCACGCGCCCGAGTCGGTGTCCGCCGCCACCGCGCGGATCCAGGAACCGGCGCAGGGCGGTGGCGAGGACCACGTCCACGAGGTCGGCGGCGACGGCGACCCCTTCGGCGCCCAGGGCAACTCACCCGTCGAGATCCGCGAGAAGATCCACGCGACCGTGCCGATGGCCCTCGACCAGGCGGTCCGCGAGATGGAGCTCGTCGGGCACGACTTCTACCTCTACCACGACGAGGAGACCGACCAGCCGAGCGTCGTCTACCGCCGCAGGGGTTGGTCCTACGGCGTCATCCACCTCGACGTCACCGACGACCAGGGCGTCGCCCGCAAGGTTTCCTGACTCCCACCCTCGACGACGCCGGGCGTGGCCACGCGGCATTCGCCCGGCGTCGCGGCCTCGCCATGACAGTATGTGGCTCGTGACGAATGGGAATGGTGGTGTGACGAGCGGGGCTGACCCGATCAGGGTCGTCATCGCCGATGACCACGTCCTCTACCGCCGTGGCCTGCAGATGGTCGTCTCCCAGGACCATGACATCGAGATCGTCGGCGAGGCCGGCGACGGCAAGGAGGCGGTGGACCGCACCGTCGAGCTGCTGCCCGACGTCGTCCTCATGGACGTGCGGATGCCCCACACGTCGGGCATCCAGGCCTGCCAGACCATCAAGGCGCTCGTGCCGTCGACCAAGATCATCATGCTGACGATGTCCGACGAGGAGTCCGACCTCTACGAGGCGGTCAAGGCGGGCGCCAACGGCTACCTCCTCAAGGACGTCCCCGGCGAGGAGATCGCCGACGGAGTGCGCGCGGTCCACAACGGCGACTCGCTCATCTCGCCCTCGATGGCCTCCAAGCTGCTCGCGGAGTTCGCCCAGATGAGCAAGCGCCAGGGGGAGCGGCCCACCGGGGTCGGCGCGCCCCGGCTCACCGATCGCGAGCTCGAGGTCCTGCGGCTCGTGGCGCGGGGCATGGCCAACAAGGAGATCGCGCACCAGCTGTTCATCTCCGAGAACACGGTCAAGAACCACGTGCGCAACATCCTCGAGAAGCTCCAGCTCCACTCGCGCATGGAGGCGGCCATGTATGCCGTCCGCGAGAACCTCCTCGAACCCGGCGAGTGACCAGCGACGCACCTGCTGTGACGACGCTGTGACGACACCCGTGCCCTTGCGACTGACGCGTGCGCAGGCGCGCCGGATCGCCTTGGCAGCCCAGGGTTTCGGCGATCCCAGGCCTGAGCCGGGGGCGGCCACGATGCGTCACGTGCAGCGCGTCATCGACAGGGTGCAGATCGTCCAGATCGACAGCGTCAACGTCCTCACGCGCAGCCAGTACCTGCCGTTCTTCTCCCGGTTGGGTCCCTATGACACCGCGCTCCTCGACCGGGCGCGCGACCGCTCGCCCCGGCGACTGGTCGAGTACTGGGCCCACGAGGCCAGCCTCATCCCGCCCTCGACGTGGCCGTTGCTCGACTTCCGCATGCAGCGCGCCCTGCACGATGCCTGGGGTGGCATGCAGAGCGTGGCCAGGGACCACCCCGAGCTGGTCGCGGCGGTGCTCGCCGAGGTCAGCGCCCGCGGACCGCTCACCTCGCGCCAGCTGGAGGCGGCCCTCGAACACGACCTGCCCCGCCAGCGCGACGAGTGGGGCTGGAACTGGTCGCTGGTCAAGAACGCCCTCGAGCACCTCTTCTGGGCGGGACAGGTGAGCTCCGCGGGGCGCAGCAGCCAGTTCGAGCGACGGTATGCCGCGGTGGACCGCGTGCTGCCCGGTCACCTCGCCGCAGCCGCCTCCGACCCGGCCGGGCGGCCGCCGCACGACGTCGCCTTCAAGGAGCTGGTGCTGATCGCCGCCCGCGCCCACGGGGTGGGCACCGAGCAGTGCCTGAGGGACTACTTCCGCCTCAAGCCCCACCAGTCCCGCCCGGCGCTGGACGCCCTCGTCGCGGAGGGGGCCCTGGTCCCGGCGACCATCGAGGGGTGGAAGCGACCGGCATACCTGCATCCGGAGGCGCGACGCCCGCGAAAGCTGAGCGCCCAGGCGCTGCTCAGCCCGTTCGACTCGCTCATCTGGCAGCGCGACCGCACGGCGGCCCTCTTCGGGATGGACTTCCGCCTCGAGATCTACGTGCCGGCGCCGATGCGGGTGCACGGCTACTACGTGCTGCCGTTCCTGTTCGGTGACGAGCTCGTCGCGCGGTGCGACCTCAAGGCGGACCGCGCCGCCGGGGTGCTGCGGCTCCAGTCCGTGCACTGGGAGCCGGGGGCGCCGCAGGAGGCGCGCGCGGCCCTCGACGACGAGCTCGCCCTGATGGCGGGCTGGCTGGGCCTCGCCCGGGTGGGGACCACCGCAGGTCCGGACGACGCCTAGCCGGTCTCGGCAGTCAACAGCACGTAACCGTTGTCGCGTCCGATCTCGCGCCAGTGCCACTGCTGCTGCAGCGCATCGGCCAGGGGTCCGTCCGCCCGGAGCAGCGCGGCCTTCGCCCCCGAGTCGGCCACCGTCGCCTGCCACCCACGTCGGCCGTCGAAAGCGGACACGTAAGCCTCGACGTAGGGCAGCGCGAAGACGTCGGTCCTGCCGTCGATGACGGGGTCCAGCTGGGGCTGCGTGAGTCCCATCCACCCGCCCAGGCGGTAGTCGTTGAAGACGACCGTGTGCGGGGTGAGCTCGGTGAGGGACCTGTTCAGACCCGACGGGAAGGTCGTGTCCGGCACCCGGGCCACCGACGGGGCGACGAGGAGGACCAGGCTGATGGCGAGGACGTAGCCGCCGCCCACGACGGCCCACTCACGGCGGGGGCGGAGGGCGATCGCGCCGGCACGGGAGCTCCCTTCGAGGGCGCTCGCCGCGATCGGTGCGAGCATCACCGCTCCCAGCGCAACGGTGCGGGCGTAGGCGATGATCCAGACGGTCGCCAGGATCCACAGCCCGATCGTCGCGTAGGGCACCGACAGAGAGCTCTTCGCCCAGAGAGACGCCACACCGATCGCCAGGACCAGGGCGGCGACGAAGAACAGCTGGTCGACGGAGCCAGGACGCCACTCGGTGACGAAGTGGGCGTAGCCCCGGACCTCGAGCGGGGCGAGGAGGAGACGGGGACCGACCGGCGTCATCGCGGCGACCACGGTGGAGGCGACCGGGATGACCGCCAGGACCAGGCAGGCTCGCACGGGACGGGTGCGGTCCAGCAGCATGCCCGCCACCGCGACCCCGCCTGCCATCACACCCGCGAGCCACAGACCGTGGCTGCAGGCCCAGACGTAGGTGAGGGGAACCAGCCACCATCGGGCCCTGCCGTCCCGGACGGTCCGCAGCCAGGCGGTCGTCGTCACGGCCAGCAGGATGAACGACACGATCTGGGGTCGCGCCGCGAATCCTCCTGAGGCACCGACCCAGCCGACGAGCGCGACGACTGCGGCGATGAGGCTGGACGCGAAGGCGCGGCAGCAGGCGTACAAGGTCGCGAGCAGGAGCAGGACGACCACGGCCTGCACGGCGGCGACGCCGGCGAATCCACCGATGCGGTAGGCGCCCGCGAACAGCAGCTCGGGCAGCCACTCGTGCATCACGAAGGGCTTCGCGGCAAACTTCGAGAACGGGTCATCCCCGACGAAGGTCCAGGTGTCCCAGAGGTACGAGCCGGCCCGGATGTGCCAGAACGCGTCCGGGTCGTCGAGTGGTTTCAGCGCGACCCGCAGGAAGGCGATCGGTGCGACGGCCATCAGCGCGACGGGCAGCCACCGGAAGAGGGTGTTCGGCCCGGGCTCGCGCTCGGCAGGGGCGTTCGACGCGTTGGCAGGCACGCAGGCAACTCTGCCGTGTCGGGCCCACGAGAGGTGAGGAATCGGACACCTGTGCCTGAACGGGTGAGCACCGGCGCCGCTCGACGACTGACGGCGGGCCGCACCGCCGCTGGCGGGATCCGGGGGACGGTTGTCCGGAAAGCGCTGTTCGCRCCGCCGTTCTGGCAGATAGCCTGCGACAGTGACGATTCCTGCCGCGACTGCGACCACCACCGCAACCCGAGGGCCGCGCGTGCACCGGGCCTGGTGGGTGGCCGCCGTGATCCTCGGAGCCCTCGTGGCGGCGGCCGGCTTCCGCTCCTCGACGGGCGCGCTCCTCGAGCCGCTCGAGTCCGAGTTCGGGTGGTCGCGCGCCACCACCTCGGGCGCGGTCACGGCGAACCTCGTGATCTACGGCCTGACCGCACCGTTCGCGGCGGCGCTCATGGAGCGGTTCGGCCTGCGCCGGGTCGTCACCCTGGCGCTGGTCCTGGTGGCGGTCGGCAGCGGCCTCACGACGGTGATGACCGCGCCGTGGCAGCTGTGGCTGCTGTGGGGTGTGTTCGTCGGCGTCGGTGCGGGTGCGATGGCACTCGTCCTGGGCGCCGTCGTGGCGAACCGGTGGTTCGTCGAGTCGCGGCGCGGACTGGTCACCGGGATCTTCTCCGCGGCCGGAGCCGCGGGGCAGCTCGTGTTCCTGCCGGGCATCGCGGCGCTCGCCGCCGGCCCCGGCTGGCGGTATGCCGCGCTCGTGGTCACCGGAGCCGCGCTCCTCCTCGTGCCGCTCGTGACCTTCGTCGTCCGCGACCGACCCGCCGACCTCGGCCTGCGCCCGGTCGGGGCACARCCGGGCGACGTGCTCGACGAGCCGGCCACGCGGCATACCGGATCGCAGGTCGGACCGGCGACGCTCGCGGTCCGCACGCTGCGCGAGAGCACGCGGTCACGGACCTTCTGGATCCTCTTCGGCACGTTCTGGATCTGCGGCTGGTCGACCAACGGGCTGATCGGCACGCACTTCATCCCCGCGGCCCACGACCACGGCATGCCGCAGACCACGGCGGCCGGCCTGCTCGCCCTCGTCGGGGTCTTCGACCTCGTAGGCACCATCGCGTCCGGCTGGCTCACCGACAAGGTGGACCCGCGGCTGCTACTCTGCGGCTACTACGGCTTCCGTGGGCTGGCGCTGCTGTTCGTCCCCGCGCTGCTGGGCCCGGACATCCACCCCAACCTGTTCATCTTCATCGTCTTCTACGGCCTCGACTGGGTGGCCACGGTCCCGCCCACGATTGCCTTGTGCCGCAGGCATTTCGGGGTCGCGCGCTCGGGCGTCGTGTTCGGCTGGGTCTTCGCCGCGCACATGGTGGGGGCCGGCGTCGCGGCGAGCTACGCCGGCTGGGTGCGGCAGAGCACCGGTGACTACTTCACGGCCTGGCTCACCGCCGGGGGACTCTGCCTGTTCGCCGCGCTGGCCTGCCTGGCCATCGCGAAGTCGCCGGAGCGCGGCTCGTGGAACTCCGAGGGTGAGGACGCCGAGGTCGGTGCCGTCGCCTGAGGCGACTGGCCGGAGCTCCGTGCGCCGAGAGGGCGGCAAACCGACCCTTCCCGCCCGGGAAGCGCCGGTTTGCCACCCTCTCGGCAGCAGCTGTCAGTGCAGCCCGCGCAGCCGCATGACGACACCGGCGTGGTCGGAGGGCCACAGGCCCGTGGCAGCGTCACGGTCGGACACCTCGTTGCCGGTGACGGTGCCGCGGTCCACGGCCGCTCCGCCCGCCGCGGTTCGCGCGAACACCAGGTCGATCCGGTGGTCGAAGCCGGCCGCGGTCGCGTCGGTCACGGCCTCGGACAGCCCTGAGGTGCAGCCGTCGTCCCGGACGTCCACCGGGCAGCTGCCCGGCCGCAGGCGCAGCCACTCGTCGGTGAAACCGCTTGCCACGATGAAGTCGTACGGGCCTGAGTGGGGGGTGCCGAGCGGGTCGGTGCGCTTGACGCTGTGGTCGAGCGGGTCGGAGTTGCAGTCGCAGACCACCACGGTGGGCTTGCTCGAGGGCGCGGCCGGACCGGCCAGGAGCTCGCGGGCCTGCCCCAGCGCGATGTCGGAGCTGGCCGACTCGAGGTGGGTGTTGACGACGCGCACGACGGTCGACCCCGAGCGGACGTCGGCCCAGTTGTAGCCGCGGATGAACACGAACGGAACGCCGCCGACGCTGACCGGGAGACGGGTGGCGTACTGCCCACCCCCGCTGGCCTGCACGGTGAGGCCCGGGTCGACCCGCACCAGCATCGCGTCACGCATCGTCAGCCGCACGTCGCGCGCGCTGGTCATCGTCCCCGCGAACGGGTTGCCCTTGAACGCAGGCCCCTCCACGTCGGACTCCTGCTGCACGTTGACGACGCGGTACTGCGCCCCTGCGGCCGCGAGGTCGTTGGTGAGCGTCGTCAGGAAGTCGTAGTCGACGTCCGGCGCGTTCGCCGTGCCGATGGCGCCCAGCTCCAGAGGACCGCGACGCCACATCGCCACCTCCTGCAGGCCCACCACGTCCGGGCGCTGCGAGGCGATCTCGGCCGCCAACAGCTTGCTGCGCAGGGGAAAGCTGGTCTGGTCGACGACGGCGCGCAGCTCGTCGTTGGAGTTGCCGAACGCCACCAGGGCCGCGGCGCCGGTCTTGCCGGCCGTGGCCACCAGCGGGCGGTTGATGTCCCCACCGAGGTAGAGGTTGCGGGTCATCACGGTCAACGGCCTGCCCGGTGCGGCATCGGGGGGAGCGGCCACGGCCGGGGTCCACGCGTTGGCGGCAAGGGCGCTCGCCAGTGCGACTCCTGCTGCCGCGGCGACTGCCCGGAGGGCGGGACGGGACGGGTGGTTGGACATCGTTGGCCTCCCTGCGTCGGGTGTGTGGGCTCATGGTGGTCACTGGTCCGCGCCGCGGCAAGGGTTCAATGGCGTAGTCCCGCTACCGGGGAGGCGCGCGACAGCCCGTCCCGGGGCAGGCAGGACCCGTCACCACCGGCGTTGACAGTCGTGCTTGGCTGGGGCCATGACGGACCCCGTGATCACGGACAACCCCGCCCAGCACCGCTACGAAGCCCACATCGACGGCACGCTGGCGGGCTTTTCCGCGTACCGGTTCAAGGGCGACCACATCGTCTTCACCCACACCGAGGTGGACGACGCGTTCGCCGGGGAGGGTGTGGGTGCGGAGCTGGCCAGGGGAGCGCTCGACGACGTCCGCGCCAGGGCGGAGCACGACGTGGTGGCACTCTGCCCGTTCATCTCCGCCTGGATCGCCCGCCACCCGGACTACCAGGACCTCGTGGCGCCCTGAGGCGCAGAGTGCCACACAGGGTGCCCACACGGCATACCTGTGTGGGTTGCCCGCGGTGTGCCGGGGGGTGCGGAACCGGCGCGGGCTGCGGCGCGTTCGGCGCTGGGGGAGGGTTCCCCCGCCCGCACGTCCGCGGTGGTGCGCCGACTCGACTAGCCTAGGTCGGGCCGTTGCCACCCGGATGACCACGGCTGCGAACTTCCGGGCGTAGCAGGAGATCAGAAACTTCCGGGCGTAGCAGGAGATCAAAACTTCCGGGCGTAGCAGGAGATCAGAAACTTCAGGAGATATTGCGTGTCCAAGATCGTCGAAAAGCTGCTGCGTGCCGGTGAGGGCCGCATCCTCAAGAAGCTCCACGGGATCGCCGCCCAGGTGAACTCGATCGAGGAGGACTTCGCCGCGCTCAGCGATGCCGAGCTGCGGGCCGAGACCGACGTCTTCCGCAAGCGCCTGGCCGACGGCGAGACGCTCGACGACCTCCTTCCCGAGGCCTTCGCCGCGGTCCGCGAGGCGTCCAAGCGCACCCTCGGCAAGCGGCACTTCGACGTGCAGCTGATGGGTGGCGCCGCGCTGCACCTCGGCAACGTCGCGGAGATGAAGACCGGTGAGGGCAAGACCCTCGTCGCGACCCTGCCGTCCTACCTCAACGCCCTCGAGGGCAAGGGCGTGCACGTCGTCACGGTCAACGACTACCTCGCCGAGTACCAGTCCGAGCTGATGGGCCGCGTGCACCGCATGCTGGGCCTGGAGACCGGCGTCATCCTCGCGTCGATGACGCCGGAAGAGCGTCGCGTGGAGTACGCCAAGGACATCACGTACGGCACCAACAACGAGTTCGGCTTCGACTACCTGCGCGACAACATGGCCTGGTCGGTCGACGAGCTCGTCCAGCGCGGCCACAACTTCGCCATCGTCGACGAGGTCGACTCGATCCTCATCGACGAGGCCCGCACGCCGCTGATCATCAGTGGCCCGGCCGACGCCGCGACCAAGTGGTACACCGAGTTCTCCAAGATCGTCCAGCGGTTGACCCGCGGCGAGCTGGAGTCCGGCGAGGGCGACTACGAGGTCGACGAGAAGAAGAAGACCGTCGGAGTCCTCGAGGCCGGGATCGCCAAGGTCGAGGACTACCTCGGCATCGACAACCTCTACGAGTCCGTCAACACCCCGCTCATCGGCTACCTCAACAACGCCATCAAGGCCAAGGAGCTGTTCAAGCGGGACAAGGACTACGTCAACATGAACGGCGAGATCCTCATCGTCGACGAGCACACCGGCCGCATGCTCGCCGGCCGGCGCTACAACGAGGGGATGCACCAGGCGATCGAGGCGAAGGAGGGCGTCGAGATCCAGAACGAGAACCAGACGCTCGCCACGATCACGCTGCAGAACTACTTCCGCATGTACGACACGCTCTCCGGCATGACGGGCACCGCCCAGACCGAGGCGGCCGAGCTGAACTCGATCTACAAGCTGGGTGTCGTCCCGATCCCGACCAACCGCCCGATGATCCGCAAGGACCAGGCCGACCTCGTCTACCGCACCGAGGAGGCGAAGTACTCCGCCGTCGTGGACGACATCGCGGAGCGGTATGCCGAGGGGCAGCCCGTGCTCGTCGGCACCGTCTCGGTCGAGAAGAGCGAGTACCTCTCGGACCAGCTGCGCCGCAAGGGTGTCCCGCACGAGGTCCTCAACGCCAAGCAGCACGAGCGTGAGGCCGCGATCGTGGCACAGGCCGGTCGCAAGGGCGCCGTCACGGTGGCGACGAACATGGCCGGTCGAGGCACCGACATCATGCTCGGCGGCAACCCCGAGTTCATGGCGGTCGCGACCCTCAAGCAGCAGGGCCTGGACCCGGTGGAGACGCCGGAGGAGTACGAAGCCGCCTGGGATGCCGCGCTCGTCAAGTCCGAGGAGGCCGTGCAGGCCGAGCACGACGAGGTGACCGAGCTCGGTGGTCTCTACGTGCTCGGCACCGAGCGCCACGAGTCGCGCCGCATCGACAACCAGCTCCGTGGTCGTTCCGGCCGCCAGGGAGACCCCGGCGAGTCGCGGTTCTACCTGTCCCTGCAGGACGACCTCATGCGGCTGTTCAACGCGGCCATGGTCGACCGGTTCATGACCACGGCCAAGATGGAGGACGACGTCCCGATCGAGTCCAAGATGGTCAGCCGCTCGATCCAGAGCGCGCAGGGCCAGGTCGAGGGCCGCAACTTCGAGATCCGCAAGAACGTCCTCAAGTACGACGACGTCCTCAACCGCCAGCGCACCGTCATCTACGACGAGCGGCGCCGCGTCCTCGAGGGCGAGGACCTGCACGAGCAGATCCGCCACTTCATCAACGACGTCGTGGGCGGGTACGTCGACGCCGAGACGGCCGAAGGCTTCGCCGACGACTGGGACCTCGACCGGCTGTGGACCGCGCTCAAGACGCTCTACCCCGTCTCCGTCACGCAGGACGCCGTGCTGGCCGCCGAGGGTGGCTCGCTGACGCCTGACACCCTGCGGGAGTACATCACCTCCGACGCCCACCACGCGTACGACGCCCGCGAGGCGGAGCTCGGCGAAGAGGTCATGCGCGAGGTGGAGCGCCGCGTCGTGCTGTCCGTGCTGGACCGCAAGTGGCGTGAGCACCTCTACGAGATGGACTACCTGCAGGAGGGCATCGGCCTGCGGGCGATGGCCCAGCGCGACCCGCTGGTCGAGTACCAGCGTGAGGGCTTCCAGCTGTTCGAGGCGATGAACGAGTCGATCAAGGAAGAGTCGGTCGGCTACCTGTTCAACGTGCAGGTCGACGTCGACCAGCCGCAGGCCGAGGCGCCGGTGGTCCAGCCGGTCAGTGTCTCCGACATGCTGGCGGGTTCGGGACTGTCGTCGGCCGCGACCGAGGTCGACGAGCCAGTGGACGCTCCCGCAGTGTCGAGCAACGGCGGCCAGGCCGCGGACGCAGACAGGGTGCCTGCCGAGTCCGCCGCGGCGGTCGACAAGCACCCGAGCTTCCGCGCCAAGGGCCTCGACCAGCCTGAGCGTCGGCCGCAGCAGCTGCAGTACTCCGCCCCGAGCGAGACCGGTGAGGTCGAGCACCGAGCGGTGGGCTCGGCCGGCGACACGTTGACGGAGGACCAGCTCAAGGGTGTCTCCCGCAACGGCCCGTGTCCCTGCGGTTCGGGCAAGAAGTTCAAGATGTGCCACGGGAAGGCCTGACCCGACCCTGATCGCGACGCCCGGCACTTCTGGCCACTCAGGTCGGGTGCCGGGCTCTCGTGGTCTCGAGACGGCGCACCGGTGGCCAGAAGTGGCTGGTGACTGGCACTTCTGGCCATTGATGCGGGGTGCGGGCCCCCGTCAGGGCGTCTGGTGGGCCACCGGTGGCCAGAAGTGGCTGGTGACCGGCACTTCTGGCCACTGATGCGGGGTGCGGGCCCCCGTCGGGGCGTCTGGTGCGCCACCGGTGGCCAGAAGTCGGGGGTGGCCAGATGTCGGGGGTGGCCCTCAGCCGACCTGGAGGGCTTCGACCCGCCATCGACCGTCGAGGCCGACGAGGCGGAAAGCCAGCGCGCGGACCCGGCCACCGTCCACCACGACGGCGCTCGCCTCGGCGACCCCGTCCGCCGGCTCACAGACCCGCACCCCGCGCACGACCGTTCTCCGCGTGGACCCTGCGCCACGCCGAGCCGAGACGGCGGCGCGGCGGGCCACCGCGGCATACACCTCGGGGGTGGTCCAGCGGAGCACCTGTGGTGCGGGGCGCGCGCCGGCCATCACTTCCACGAGCCCCTGGGCGATGTGGCCGGCCCACTCCCGTGGATCGGGCAGGTCGTCCCGGCGGGTGGGCCGCTCCCCGAAGAGCTGTTCGTCGGTCAGGCTGTCGAAGTCGATCGCGAGGGCGTCCTGGACGTAGCGGGGCGCCCCGATGTCGTCGGGGACCCACGACTCGGTCTCGGACAGCACGGGCGGTCTGGTGCGCGGCGCCGGCACGATGCGCAGGGGCCTGAGTCGCGAGACCGGCGGCTCTGTCGCCGGAGAGCCGACCGACCCGCTCACGGCCCCGGCCCCGGTCACGGCCCCGGTCACGGCCCCGGTCATCGACCCGCTCCGGAGGGCGCGCCGGCGGGGTCCGCGGCCGGGCGTGGCGGCGGTCGCAGGACCTGGCCGGGGAGGATCAGGTCGGGGTCTTCGCCGATCACCGTGCGGTTGGTGTGGTGCCAGGCCGGCCACGCGTCCGCGACCTCCGCATCGGTGGCGTCCGGCCCGAGATGGCGGCGGACGATGTCCCACAACGTGTCGCCCCTGTGGACGACGACGACCTCGGGTGCCGGGTGCGGGCCGATGCGGCCCGTGACCAGGCTGGAGGCGGGCTGGGGTCGCTGTACCGGCCGGGAGGGGGTCCACCCCGGAGCCGGAGGGGGAGCGGTCGCCCCTTCCTGGGCCGGGAGCCGTGCCGGCGAAGGGGCCCGGGTCGGTGCCGCGGTCGGTGTCGAGGGCGGTGCGGGAGAAGGGACGGTGGCAGAGGCCCTGGCGGGGGCGATGACCGGCGCCGGTGCGGTCGTCGTGAACGCGGGGGCCAGGGCGGCACGGGCTGCGGGCGGCGCGGTCGGGCCCTCCCCGAAGGCGGTCCCGGGCGCCAGGGCGGCTCCCACGACAGCGCCGACGATCGCGGCGGCGATGCGTCTGGAGACCGCTGGAGCCCAGGCCCGGGCGCACCGGTCGGCGGCATCGCCCAACCTCCCCGGCAGGTGCGCCAGCACCGCGGCGCCGGTGCTGAGGGCCAGCCAGGCGCCCAGGACGGCAGCGACGGCCACGACCATCAGCGTCAGTGCCTCGGCCAGGCTGGCCGGCCCTGGCGCGTGCACGATCCGCCACTGGGCGCGGACGGCGAGGCAGAGCGCGCCCTCGACGAGCCCGAGCACCCCCAGCACTGACATGGTGCCCACAGCGATACGAATGGCGCGGCTCATGATCCCCCCGGATGGTTGTTTGCCTGTGTTTGCGTCGGCTGAACCATAACGACGTGCGCTTGCAGATGGCAAGGAGGTCCGGCGCCACAACCAGTCCGGCCCGGCCGCGTCACGGTCGCTGGCCGGCGACGTCTCAGCGAACGGCAGCGGGAACAGGGACGAGGGGGGCACGCGATGCGGTGGGATGCCCTGTTCGCAGACCTGGCCGCCCAGTGGGAGGCCGAGTCGAGGCGAGAGCTGGACGCCGAGGTCGCCGACCGGACCAGGCGCGAACGCGCCTCGGTGGGCCTCTACGAGCGGCTGGCAGCCGCAGGGACAGGCCCCGTGACCGTGTCGCTGTGCGACGGCGCCATCGCACGGGGACGCGTTGCCGAGGTGGGCGACGGGTGGCTGCTGCTCGCAGCGGAGGCGAACGGGCCGAAGGCGGGGCCGTCGTCGGGCCCGGCACTCATTCCCTTCTCGGCCGTGACGGCCGTGACCGGGCTGTCGGCCCGCGTCCGCGGGACTGCCTCGGGGCGCAGGTTCGGGTTGGGCTACGCCCTGCGCGGGTTGAGCCGG
Organism: Pedococcus sp. P2_E5; assembly: GCF_056403895.1. Taxonomy (NCBI): domain Bacteria; kingdom Bacillati; phylum Actinomycetota; class Actinomycetes; order Micrococcales; family Intrasporangiaceae; genus Pedococcus; species Pedococcus sp. P2_E5. Next base: position 47,105 of record NZ_JBFUEP010000017.1, on the reverse strand, counting down.
GACCGCTCGGTCGTGCTCCTGACGGACCTCACGGGCGCCGTCGTCGCCGGCACGATCGATGCGGTCGGTCTCGACGTGCTCGAGCTCAGCGAACACGCGGCGGACCTGCCGAGGCGTACCGAGAACGTCACCGGGCGACGCCTCGTACCCTTTTCCGCTGTGGTCATGCTGCGCCCTGCGTGGGCCTGACCTCCATGACCCCCATCCCCCCGGATGGCGGCCCACGCAGGGCGCAACGTCTCAGTCCTGGCCCTGACCGAACGGGTGGGCCGCGACGAAGGTCTTGGTCTCGCTGTACATCCGCTGGATGTACCCCTCGAGCTCGGCGACCTCGACGCGCCACTGACCGCGGCCGCCGACCTTGATGGCCGGCAGTTCGCCGGATCGGACCAGGGCGTAGGCCTGGGCGGATGAGATGTCGAGCACTTCCGAGACCTCAGCCAGCTGAATGAAGCGCTTAGCCACGTCAATCCCCTCTTCTTTTCCGCCAGCCGACTTGACTGGAAGTAGACGTTCTCTTGACCGAATTTTTACCATGTTCTTGTGGCTGCGTCTGGTCGATGAGCAGATTCTGGCATCTATAGCCGTTTGGGGGAGTTGGCCTACCGACCTTGTGGATGACCCGCGAACCTGTGGATTCACCCGGCGCTGGACCACCTCGGTGCGTCATGATGTCCCGGCGGGTGCGGCCGAAGAGGCTGGTAAATGGATGATCGAGGGGACATCACCATGACCGATCTGCCCGTGCCGAAGGCTGCCAGGCTCCAGAAACCGCGGTGGCGGGACACCCGGCTCCTGGTGGGTGTGCTGCTGGTGCTCACCTCGGCGGGCCTCGGCTCGTTCGTGGTTGCCCACGCCGACGACCGGACGGCTGTGTATGCCGCGCGGGGACCGCTGGTGCCCGGGCAACAGCTGGGCGACGACGACCTCACACGGGTGGACGTGCGGCTGGGCTCCCAGCTGTCGCGCTACCTGCCGGCCACGGAGGGACTGGCTCCGGACCGATACGTGCTGCGTGAGGTCAGCGTCGGCGAGCTCGTCCCCGCCGCGGCGGTGGGGGGCAGGGACCAGGTCGGGGTCCAGCCGCTGACCCTGTCGGTCGACGCCGGCGCTGCGGCAGCGCTCCGGGTCGGCTCCCGCGTCGACGTCTACGTCAACCAGGCCGACCCGGGCGCGGCTCCCGGGGGCACGGCGTTCTCCGGTCCCGAACTGGTCCTCGAAGGCGTGTCGGTCTCGAGCCTCCCCAGGACGAGCGGGGGCCTGGGAGGCGGCGCGTCGGGTGATCGTCCCATCCAGGTGATGGCTCCCACCGCACAGATCAAGGAGATCATCGCGGCGGTCGACCTGGGGGCACGCATCACGGTCGTCCCCATCGCGGGGACGTCGCTGCGGGTCGACCAGTGACCCGTTCGGTCATCGCCGCGCTCAACGGCGCCTGGGAGTCCGAGCTGGTGACGGCCGTGGAAGCCACCACCGGCTACACGGTGTCGAGACGCTGCGCCGACCTGCCCGACCTCCTGGCCGCTGCGGCTGCCGGTTTCGGCGAGGTCGCTCTCGTGACGGCTGACCTGCGTGCCCTCGACCGGCCGGCTCTGCACGAGCTCGCCAGTCACGGCGTCGAGGTGGCCGGGGTCGTCGCACCCGGCGACGACCTGGGCGAGCGACGGCTCCGCCAGCTCGGCCTGACCGTCGTGCTCCGGGCCGACCTGGCCAGCCACGAGATCGACGACGTCCTCGACTCCCTCGGCCACCTGGGCCACCTCGCCGCCGGGGAGGGCATCGTCGTGGACCTCGCGGATGACCTGGACGAGTCGGCCCAGCCGATCGTGGCGGCCAAGGTCATCGCCGTCTGGGGACCGACCGGCGCCCCGGGACGCAGCACCGTCGCCCTCAACCTCGCGGCAGAGCTGGCCCGCAGCGCGCCCACCCTCCTCGTCGACTGCGACACCCACGGGGCGTCGGTGGCGCAGGCACTCGGCCTTCTCGACGAGGCTCCCGGCGTCGCGGCCGCGGCGCGGGCGGCCGACCAGGGCGCGCTCGACCTCGCGGCACTGGCTCGTATCGCTCCGGAGGTGGTCCCGGGCCTGCGCGTGCTGACCGGCATACCCCGGGCGGAGCGGTGGACCGAGCTGCGCGCGCCGTCGGTCGCTCACGTCCTCGCGGTCGCGCGACAGCTGAGCCAGTTCGTCGTCATCGACTGCGGTTTCGCGATCGAGGCCGACGAAGAGCTCTCCTACGACACGCTCGCCCCCCGACGCAACGCCGCCACCCTCACCGCGCTCGAGTCCGCCGACGAGCTCCTCGTGGTCGGTTCGGCAGATCCGGTCGGCCTGCAACGACTCGTCCGTGCCGTCCAGGACCTTGCGGCGGTGACGTCGCCGACCCCACGAGTGGTCGTCAACAAGGTGCGCGCGTCCGCGGTCGGCACCCGACCCGAGCGACGCATCGCCGATGCCCTGGGCCGGTTCGCCGGCATGGAGGACCTCACCTACCTGCCCTGGGACCAGGGCAGCCTCGACGGCGCCATGTTCGCCGGCACGTCGCTGGCCGAGTTCGCACCCCAGTGCGAGCTGCGGCATGCGATCGCGTCGCTGACCACCCCGTATGCCGTGTCCGCACCCGAGCGCCGCCGCCGCCGGCGCCGCTGACCCTGCCGGCTGAACCTCAGGAGCTGAACAGCAGGGTGAGGCCGCCGACGGTGTAGCCCACCATCAGCACGAGCAGGGGTACCTGACCCAGCACGGCGGCCCGGCGGGGGAACAGCGAGACGGCCCGCTCGTGCGCGGCGACGACGCCGAGGACGTGGCCGGTGATGATGGCGACGACCTGGATGCCGGCGACGAGGCCGGGAGCGATCAGCGACGCCGACGGGGTCACGCCCGCAGTGCCGAGCCAGTTGGCGCCGCTGCCCAAGGGGTCTGACATCTTCGCGAGGCCGTTGGTGCCCTCCCACACCCACAGCGACCAGTAGTGCGCGACGAGGTATCCCGCGGCGATCGGGATCAGCGAAGGGGCGAAGGCCGTGGCGACTCCGCGCACGCTGACTCCGGCGAGCCGCGCGGAGAGGACGGCCGCGGCATACAGGGAGGCGGCCACGACGAGGCTGAAGGTGACCAGCGCGCCGGTCTCCCACACCCGGGCAGGGAGGCTGGAGGACTGGACGAAGGTGTACCAGCGGGTCTCTCCGGAGAAGCCGTCGTAGGCGGTCGTTCCCAGCATCACCGAGCAGACCGCCAGCAGCCCCGGGGCGGCGCCGAGCTCCAGGGGGCCGTGCAACGGCGTGCGGAGGACCCATCGGCGGTCGGCCCGGCGCCCGAATGGGCTGAGGGTGCCGTAGAGGGAGGACCACGCGGTGAACGGGTCGCCGCGGCGCAGGTAGGGGCCGCCGAACGCCATCGCGAACACCAGGCTGAGGACCAGGTAGCCGAGGATCGCGACCCGCAGCACGGGAAGGTCCGCGTTGTCGGGTGCGATCAGCTCGAGCCAGGCGAAGGCGAGCAGCCCCGTTGCCGCGGGCCAGTAGCCGAGCCGGTACTCGGCCAGCGCGAAGTCCGGCTCTATCCGCAGCGCCGCGAGGATGCCCCGGTGCAGCCAGCGCACGGGGTTGACCAACCGCCAGATGCCGCCGAAGACCATGGAGACGAAGGCCAGCCCCACCCAGAGCCAGACGTAGACGACCGACGGCACCGGGTTGTTCGCGTTGTCCTTGCCGAGGGCCAGCGCCAGCAGGGTCCATCCGGTGATCGTCAGGGACGCGATGACGAACAGACCGCGCACCGCCGCGCTGTCGAGGGCCAGGGCGACCGGCATCGGCAGCAGCCGGCCGTCCTCGGGCCGAAGCCTGGGCTGTTTCCACAGGGCGCCCAGCGCCACGAACGACACGACGAGTGCCAGCCCCGCGCCGACCAGCAGGAGGGTGAACGGCAGTGGAAGGTCCTCGCGGGACCCGACCCCGTGGGCCGGCAGCGCGGCGAGAGCTGGCAGGGTCACTTGACCGCGATCTTCAGCAGGCGCAGCTCGGGGTGGTGGGTCTCGACCTCGTAGACGCCGGGCTGGGCACCGGTGACGGTCACGGAGAGCGGCTGCCCCGCGACCAGGTCCTTCTCGATCTCGAAGCCGTGGATGTGCAGCTGGTCGGCATGGTCGCTGGTCACGGTCAGGGTCAGGGACTCACCGACGCCGAGGTCGACGGTTGCCGGGGCGGGCGCCACCTGGTTGCCCGTGACCCTGATGTCGATCGTGCGGCCGGCGGGGGTCGATGAGCTGCCCGAGGCGCCGTCGGACGCCGACGTGTCGGGTGTGCTCGAGGACGACGAGCTCGACGACCCGCTCGTGGTGCCCACCGCGGCGTCACCGGCCCCGCCGCAGGCGGTGAGGCACAGGGCGAGGGCCAGCCCCGCGGCATACGAAAGGGGCACGCGCAGAGTCATCTTCGTCACGAACGCGAGTCTAAACAGCGCTTTCTGACACGATGAGCGGGTGCCTGACCGCCTGAACTCCCTCGACGCGTCGTTCCTCTACCTCGAGGAGGCGACCACGCCGATGCACGTGGGTTCGGTCATGGTGTTCGACCCACCGAGCGACGGGTTCGACTACGACCGGCTCGTGCAGCTCATCTCCACGCGGATCGCGTTCGTGCCGCGCTACCGCCAGCGGATCCGCCAGGTCCCCGGGCGGCTCGCCAACCCGGTCTGGGTCGACGACGAGAACTTCGACGTGACCTACCACGTGCGGCGCTCGGCGCTCCCGAAGCCGGGCAACGACGAACAGCTGCAGGAGTTCGTCGCCCGCATCCAGCCGCGCGCCCTCGACCGCAACCGGCCGCTCTGGGAGGTCTACCTCGTCGAGGGCCTCGACGAGGGCCGGTTCGCCATCGTCACCAAGTCGCACCAGGCCCTGGTCGACGGCATCAACGCGGTGGACATCGCGCACGTCATCGTCGACGGCGACCCGGCCGCCGAGGGGCTGGTCACCGACACCTGGCGCCCGTCGCGGGAGCCCAGCGACATCGAGCTGGTCACCGGCGCGCTCGTCGATGCGGTGCGTCGCCCGAGCGAGGTCGTCGAGAACATCCGCGGCGGCATCGTGGACGTCAAGGCCGTTGGCGCTCGCGCCCTCACCGCCGCAGGCGATGTCGTGGCGACGCTGGCTCGCACCGCAGCCCGGCCGGCCCCGCACTCACCGCTCAACGCCTCGGTGGGCGAGGCTCGTCGCTACGTGATGATCGGCACCGATCTCGAGGACTACCGCAAGGTCCGCAGTCGGCTGACGCGAGGCAACTACGCCGATGACGTCTCGATCAACGACGTCGTGCTCGCCACCATCTCCGGCGCCTTCCGCACCTGGCTGCTGACCCGGGGAGAGTCCGTCCACTCGGGCACGACGGTGCGGGCGATGGTGCCGGTCAGCGTCTACGACGCCGACGCGCGACACGTCGGCAGTCGCCTCACGGCCTGTTTCGTCGACCTGCCCGTGGGGGAGCCCGGTCCCTCGATGCGGCTGCACCAGATCGCCTTCGCGATGCGCCAGCAGATGGAGGGCGGCCAGGCAGTCGGTGCCGAATCGCTTGCAGGACTAGCAGGATTCGCACCACCGACCCTCCACTCGCTCGGCGCGCGGCTCGGCTCCGCCATGTCGCGGCGCCTGTTCAACGTCGTCATCACCAACGTCCCCGGACCGCAGCACACCTTGTATGCCGGTGACGCACGGATGTTGTCCACCTACCCCGTGATGCCGCTCGCCAAGGGTCAGGCGCTGTCGATCGGGCTGACGTCCTACGACGGCGGCGTCTACTACGGCCTCAACGCCGATCGTGACTCGATGCCCGACATCGACGTGCTCGGCCAGAGCATCGTCGACTCCCTCGGTGAGCTCCTGGACAGCCACCGGTCCAAGGCGCGATGACCGCCGCGTCCCGCCCAGGGGCCGAGCGCTCTCGCCCGCGCGGTCCGCGCCGGGGCCTGGTGCTCGGTGGCGGTGGTGTGCTGGGTGCGGCCTGGATGGTCGGCGCCCTCAAGGCCCTCGAGGACGAGCTCGGCGTCGACGCCCGCGACTTCGACGAGTTCGTGGGGACGTCGGCCGGCTCGGTCCTCGCCGGACTGCTCGCGTCGGGGGTGTCGGTCACCGACCTGCTCGTCCACCAGCTCGAAGGCACCATCGACGTGGGACCCCTCGCGGGGTACTCCTGGAACTACGAGAAGGACACAGGTGGCGACCGCCCCGGACTGCCCAAGGTCGGTCTGGGATCACGAGAACTGTTGCGGCGCAACGCACTCAACCTTCGCCACCTGCCGCCCACGGCGGTGCTGTCGGCCATCCTGCCGGAGGGGCGCGGCAGCATCGAGGCGGTCGGCGCGCTCGTCGGTCACGTCGTGCCGCGCGGATGGCCCGACCGGTCCGGGCTCACGATCGTGGCCCTCGACTACGACACCGGTGAGCGGGTGCCGTTCGGTCGGGCAGGCGCTCCGGTGGTGGACCTCTCCGCAGCGGTGATGGCGTCGTGCGCGATCCCCGGCTGGTACCAGCCCGTGCGCATCGGCGAGCACCGCTACATCGACGGCGGCGCCTGGTCGTCCACCAACCTCGACCTGATGACCGGCCTGGAGCTCGACGAGGTCTACGTCCTCGCGCCCCAGGTCAGCTTCGTCCGCGACGCGCCGACGCACTGGCGCACCCGGGTGGAGCGCCAGTGGCGCAACCGCGTGACGCTGCGGGTGCTGCGCGAGCTGGCCAAGGTCCACGGCGACGGTGCCGACGTGACGGTGCTCGGTCCCGGCGAGGAGGACCTGGAGGCGTTCGGCTCCAACCTCATGGACGTCAGCCGTCGCCCCGCAGTCATCGCCACCTCGCTGCGCACGTCCGCAGTGGCGCTGCACGAGCCTGCCCCCCTGCCCGACCGCTCGGCTTTCCAGGACGTTGGACCCAGTGAGGACGTGGGATGAGAGAACAATGACGCAGACCCGGATCTACGTACCGCTGCTCCCCGACGCCGTGCGTCGGCTTGCCGCCGAACGCCGGCTCGGACCAGCGCCGATCGCCGCGTTCGGCGTCACCGAACGCGTCGAACGTGCCGACCCGACCGGCCTCGAGGAGGAGTGGGAGTATGCCGCGCTGGTCGAGGCCGTCGAGGCCGCGGCGGGACTCCAGGGCACCAGCGTCGCCAAGCGGGTGGTGGCCGCCGCCGACGTCGACCCGGGGTCGGTGTCGACCGACGGTGGTCGCGAGGGCCTGGGCGCGGTGACCGTGTCGGCCGCTGTGCCGCTCTCGCGGATCGTGTCGTTCCACGTCGACGAGACGGCCGGGGACCAGGGCATGGCGGACCTCCTCTGGTACGACGCGACCGAGCTCGACGAGGTGCTGCGCCTGCTCTGAGGCGGGTCAGGTCGCTCACTGTCAGGGTCGACCGGCTCAGCGGGTACGGAGAACGCCGGTTCCGCAGGCTGACCGACCACCCCGATGCTCAGGGCAGGGAAAGGGCAGAGGGCAGGGAGTCGGGAGGCGACGTGCTGGGCGACGCGGAGCGTCAGGCGGGGCTGTCCGAAGCCATGGCCGCCAACCTCGCAGGCTCGACGATCCCGCACGTCGTCGTGATCCTCCCCGCGTTCAGCCTGGCCGACAGCCTCCTGGCGCACTATGCGACCAGGCTCGGCGCCTACGAGCACCGCTACCTGCTCACCACCCTGATGCTCCCCAGGATTCCCGGGTGCGAGCTGGTGTTCGTGACCTGTCAGGCCCCGGAGCCCGAGGTCCTCGAGTACTACGACCGCCTCGGGTCACCCGACCGCCCGGGGGGCCTGCTCGAGCGGCTCCACGTCGTCACCGTCGACGACCGCACCGCGCGGGGCGTGTCGGCCAAGCTGCTCGACCGGCCGGATCTGCTGCAGCAGCTCCGTCGGCTGACCGAGGACCGGCTCGCCGTGATCGAGCCGTGGAACGTCACCGACACCGAGCTCGAGGTGGCCAGGGCGCTGGGGGTGCCCGTCAACGGCACGGATCCGGGACTGTGGCCGCTGGGGTTCAAGAGTGCCGGTCGCAGGCTGTTCCGTGAGGTCGGCGTGCCCACGCCCGCCGGGATCGAGGACGTCCACGACCTCGCAGGCGTGGCCCGGGCGGTCGCCGAGATCCGACGGACCAGGCCCGAGCTCGCGTGCGTGGTCGTCAAGCACGACAACAGCGGGGCAGGCGACGGCAACGTCGTGGTCGCCGTCCGTGACCCGGTGGGACACGCCATCGAACCCGACGACCTCGTCGTGGCGCTCGAGCAGTCCCTCCCACCTTGGTACGTCGCTGATCTCGAGGCAGGTGCGGTGGTCGAGGAGCTGCTGACGGGTCGTCACGTGCAGAGTCCCAGCGCCCAGGTGGACGTCCTGGCGGACGGCTCCGTGCGGGTGGTGTCGACCCACGAGCAGATCCTCGGTGGCGACAACGGTCAGGTCTACTCGGGCTGCCGCTTCCCGGCCGACCCCGCGTATGCCGCGCGGCTCGGTGAGTACGCCGTGGCCGTGGGTCGGTGGCTGGCCGAGCGCGGAGCCCGTGGTCGGCTCGGCATCGACTTCCTCGCGCTGCGGCGCCGGGGTCACTGGGACGTGCGTGCCCTGGAGGTCAACCTGCGCAAGGGGGGCACCACGCACCCGTTCGCCGCCCTGCGCCACCTGGCGCCGGGGACCTACGACGCCGCGACCGGGAGCTACGACCTGCACGACGGGACCGGCCGGCGGTGCTACCGCTCCTCGGACGGGTTCATGGACCCGTCGTGGACGAGTCTCACGCCGAGACAGGTCATCGACGCCGTCGCCGCTGCCGGCCTCGAGTTCGACCCGGTCCGACGGGTCGGCGTCGTCCTGCACATGCTGAGCTGCCTGCGCGTCGACGGCAGGCTCGGGGTGACGGCCATCGCCGCCGACCACGACGAGGTCGAGCGCCTCTATGCGGCGACGGAGAAGGTCGTGTCGTCCCTCGTCACGGCCTGAGGCGTCATCAGAACTGGTCGGCCAGCCAGGGATCGACCAGGGAGTGGAAGGCAGCGGGCACGTCCCGGCGCACGCAGTGGTTGGCGTCCAGCAGCTCGAGCCGCACATGGGGGTTGTCGATCGCCTTGGCCCGCAGTCGGATCGGCTCGGGGAGCAGGGTCGATCTCTCGCCGATGACGACGAGCGTCGGCACCTCGATCGCTGCGACGAACTCCTCCCACGGCCGGGCAAAGGACGCGACTCCGAGGCGCAGGAAGTCGAGGTCGACCTCGGTCTTGGCCTGCGCCCACGGGGCGAACTCGGCCTCGGGCCAGGTGGGGTTGTCCGCGTGGCCTTGCGCGAGCTGTCCCGCGAGGTCGTCGACGAAGGCCAGACAGTCGGCAATCCGCTCGGCGACGACCGACGGGCCCCTCACTCGAAGCTCCGGGTCACGCCAGGCCGGCTCCTCGAGCACCGCAGCCCGCACGAGGTCAGGGCGGCGCGCGGTCAGCGCTGTCGCGATGCCCCCACCCATCGAGTGCGCCACGAGCGCCACGGGACCACTGGCCGAGGCGACCTGCTCCAGCGTCGCGAGGGCCGCGGCATACATGTGCTCGATGGGGTCCTGCGCCGCGCGCTGCTCCGGCGTGAACCGCGGGGAGCGGCCGTGTCCGAGCAGGTCCAGCCCGACCACCCGGTAGCTCGGTGACCAGCGGCGCACGGCATCCGGCCAGCAGTCGCCGGAGTCACCCAGTCCGTGCAGCAGCACGATCGTGGGGGTGGTCGGGTCGGCGGACCCGGACCAGCGGTAGGCGAGGTCGGCGGCGTCGAGGGCGGGCGGCATACGTGACACCATAGGTGGGCGCTGCGCTGCCCCACGGAGCTGTTGGGGACTACAGCCGCGCCCGAGCCACCGAAGCGACCCCGAGGAGCCAGCCCACATGGATGCCGTCACCCAGGTGCCCGTCCCCGTCAACGAACCCGTCTTCGACTACGCACCCGGTAGTCCGGAGCGCGCCTCGCTCGAGGTCGCGCTGGCCGAGCTGGGCAGCGCGAGCATCGACCTGCCGCACACCATCGCCGGCAAGCGGGTCATGGGCACGGGCAAGAAGATCGAGGTGCGCCAGCCGCACGCCCGTCGCAAGGTCCTCGGCACGATGCGGAACGCTACGGTCGGCGACGCGCAGGCAGCGGTCGACGCGGCCAAGGCGGCGGCACCCGGGTGGCGGGCACTGTCCTTCGACGACCGGGCGGCGATCCTGCTGAAGGCGGCCGAGCTGCTCTCCGGACCGTGGCGGGCCCACCTCAACGCCGCGACGATGCTCGGCCAGTCCAAGACGGCCGTGCAGGCCGAGATCGACGCGGCCTGCGAGCTCATCGACTTCTGGCGGATCAACGTGCACTTCGCGCGCCAGATCCTCGCCGAGCAGCCGCCGCTCAACTCCAAGGGCATCTGGAACCGCACCGACCACCGCCCGCTGGAGGGGTTCGTCTACGCGATCACGCCGTTCAACTTCACGGCCATCGCGGGCAACCTCCCCACCGCCCCGGCCCTCATGGGCAACACGGTCGTGTGGAAGCCGAGCCCGACCCAGCAGTTCGCCGCCAACCTGACCATGGCGCTGCTCGAGGCCGCAGGCATGCCGCCGGGCGTCATCAACATGGTGACCGGCGACGGCCTCAACGTCTCGAAGGTCGCCCTCGCGGACCCCGACCTCGCTGGCATCCACTTCACGGGGTCGACGCCGACGTTCCAGCACCTGTGGCAGGAGGTCGGCGCCAACCTGCCGAACTACCGCACCTACCCGCGCCTGGTGGGGGAGACCGGGGGCAAGGACTTCATCCTCGYCCACCCCTCGGCCGACCCGGATGTGTTGCGGACAGCCATGATTCGCGGCTCGTTCGAGTATCAGGGTCAGAAGTGCTCGGCTGCCTCGCGTGCCTATGTGCCGCGGTCGCTGTGGAAGAAGATCAAGGCGGACCTGGTGTCGATCACCAACGGCCTGAGCCAGGGCGACGTCACCGACCTGTCCAACTTCATGGGCGCGGTCATCGACGAGCGGGCCTACGCCAAGCACAGTGCGGCGATCGACCGGGCCCACGCGACGCCCGGGGTGGACGTCGTCGCCGGTGGCACCTATGACGACAGCGAGGGCTGGTTCATCCGCCCGACCGTCCTGGAGATCGACGACCCCACGGACGAGTCGTTCAAGACGGAGTACTTCGGCCCCATCCTGTCGGTCCACGTCTACCCGGACCGCCAGTACGACAAGGTGCTCGACCAGATGGAGAGCTTCGCGCCGTTCGGCCTGACGGGCTCGATCATCGCCCAGGACCGCATGGTCATCGCCGATGCCACACACCGGTTGCGCTTCGCCGCCGGCAACTTCTACGTCAACGACAAGCCGACCGGTGCCGTCGTCGGGCAGCAGCCGTTCGGTGGCGGACGGGCGTCGGGCACCAACGACAAGGCCGGCGCCGCCCAGAACCTCCTGCGGTGGACGAGTGCGCGCTCGATCAAGGAGACGTTCAACCCGCCCACGCAGCACGCCTACCCGCACATGGGCTGACGCCTCGCCAACAGACGGAAGGGCTTGGAACCGTTGGGGTTCCAAGCCCTTCCGTATGCCGTGGGCGGCCTCGCGGCCCCTCTCACCGCTAGCGGGCGAGCCACTCCTGCGCGGTCGTCGCCTCGATGTCGATGGCTTCCTCGATCGGCGGGGCGGCGGCCTTCTCGATCTTGCCGCCGATGAGCGGCACCCTGGCCTTGAGCTCGGCGTCCAGCTGCTCGACGGTGCCGGCCCCGCCGGGCGCGATCGCCAGCGTTCCCGTCAGGGCGATCGGAGCGCCGGCCACGGCCATCGCTACGGTGCCGCGCCGGCTGCCGTCGGCCGCTGCAGGGCCCCAGTCCTGCGTCTCGGTGACCTTGAGGGTCTCGCCCACCATCGACTTCGCGAAGTCCGGCAGCCCGTCGCTGGGCAGGATCCGCATCGTGGTGATGACGGTGTGGTCCCCGACGGTCTCGACGCCTGCGGAGTGCTTGATGGCCGCCGTGGCGGCGCACTTCGCCTCCTGGAACTTCACGTCCGACAGGACGGCGAAGACCTCCTCAGGGGTGGCGGCGTACTCGATCGACTTGGCGATCTTCATGCGTCTTCTCCTGTCGCGGGTTCGGGTGCCCACCGTGCGGCGGACGTCGCGTCGTCAGCGTAGCCACGTCACCGTCAGGACCGCGACGAAGCCTGCCGCAGCCGCACCTGCTGGCCCGGCACGAGCTGGGCGGCCGCGTCGGCAGAGCGGGACGTGAGGACACCGACGACGGGGTAGCCGCCGGTGACGGGGTGGTCGGCGAGGAAGAGCACGGGACGTCCGTCGGCCGGCAGCTGCACGGCTCCGCGGACGACGCCCTCGCTGGGGAGCTCTCGACCCTCGAACCCGGCCGCACGAGTCAGGGTGGGTCCGTCCAGTCGCACCCCGACGCGGTCACTCGCGGCATGGACGCGCCAGGTGGGCTCGGTGAGGGCGACGAGGTCGCCGAGCCATTCGCTGCGGGGCCCGAGGGTCACCTCGAGCGTCACGGTCCCAGCCTGTGGCAGGACCACCGGGGCGACGTCGACGAGGGGTTCGCCCACCGGCGACCCGACGGGGAGCTGGTCGCCGTCTCGCAGGGGCGCGGGGCCGATGTCGGAAAGCGTGTCGTACGAACGAGATCCGAGGACGGGTGACACCAGGATGCCGCCGCGGACGCCCACATAGGTGCGCATGCCGCTCGTCGGGGTGCCCACCCGCAGCACTGAGCCGTCGCGCACGAGGAACGGCGCGGCATACCCGACGGGTGTGCCGTCGACGGTGGCCGGGACCGGCGCACCGGTCAGGACCATGGTGACGCTGCCGTGCGCGCGCAGGGTGAGTCCGCCGTGGTGGCACTCCAGGGCGGCGCAGCTGGAGGGTTGGCCGAGCAGCCGCGCGCCGAGCGTGAAGGCGCCCAGGTCGGCCGCGCCCGACGGGCCGACGCCGAGCGAGGCGAGGCCGGGTCGGCCCAGGTCCTCGACGAGCGTGAGCGGCCCGGCGGACACCACCTCGAGGCGGGCGTATGCCGGGTGCTCGCCCGCCGTCACCGGTCGCCTCCCGCATCGACGAAACTGACCCGCAGTCCTGGTCGCAGCAGCGCCGGGGGATCGCGGTCGAGGTCCCAGAGGACCAGGTCGGTGCGGCCGATGAGCTGCCACCCGCCGGGGGAGGGCCGCGGGTAGATGCCGCTGAACTCGCCGGCAAGTCCCACGGCGCCGGCAGGCACGCGGGGCCGAGGGGTCGCTCGACGTGCGACGTCCAACCGCGAGTCGCCGTCGACGAGGTAGGCGAAGCCGGGCGCGAACCCGGCGAAGCCCACCCGCCACGACCGCCCGGTGTGCGCGCTCACCACCTCGTCAGGCGTCAGGCCGGTCAGCCGCGCCACGTCGTCGAGGTCGGGTCCGTCGTAGTGCACCGGAATCTCGACGACCCCGCCACCCTCGACGACCCCGCCACCCCTGACGTCAAAACTGTCGTCAGGGTCCGTAGGTACAGACCCTGGTGACAGCTCCGGACCCCGAGGCCCGGCCAGGAGACGCGAGACCTCGGCACGCACTCGAGCCAGGTCGCGGGCCGAGGCCGTGACCAGCAGGAGCGTCCGTGCTCCGACGACGGCGTCGAGCAGGCCGGGTGCCCGCTCGCGCACCCAGAGCCGGTGGTGCAGCGCGAGCACGTCGTCGAGGGAGTCGACCTCGACGAGGACCGCGTGCTCGCCGCTCGGCAGCACCCGTCCGGTCACGACGCCCTAGCCGGCGACCGCGACGAACGGCGCCAGCGTCACGCCAGCGGCTTCGAGGCCGGCCCGGACCGACGTGGCCATCGACACCGCTCCCGGGCTGTCGCCGTGGACGCAGAGGGAAGCCGCGTCGATCCGCAAGGACGCCCCGTCGGCTGCCTCGACCTCGCCGGTGACGACCATCCGCACGGCCCGCGCCGCCACCGTCTGCGGGTCGTGCAGCACGGCTCCCTCCCGGCCGCGGGGGACGAGGGTGCCGTCCGCGAGGTAGCCGCGGTCGGCGAAGGCCTCGGTGACGGTGGCCAGCCCGGCAGCCTCGGCCAGCCTGAGCAGCACCGAGCCGGGCAGACCGAGCACTGGCAAGGACGCGTCGACCCTGCGGACGGCCTCGACCACCGCGGCGGCCTGGGCCTCGTGGTGGACGAGGGCGTTGTAGAGAGCCCCGTGGGGTTTGACGTAGCGCACGGCCGTGCCGGCAGCCGCGCAGACGCCCTGCAGCGCACCGATCTGGTAGATCACGTCGGCCATCAGGTCGGCGGGATCGACGTCGATGAACCGGCGACCGAAGCCCGCGAGGTCGCGATAGCCCACCTGCGCCCCGATGACCACCGAGCGCTCGGCGGCCTGCTCGCAGACCCGCAGCAGCCCGCGAGGGTCGCCGGCGTGGAACCCGCACGCGACGTTGGCGCTCGTGACGACGTCGAGCATCGCCTCGTCGTCGCCGAGGGTCCACCGCCCGAACGACTCCCCGAGGTCTGCGTTGAGGTCGATCGTCGTCACCGGCGCAGTGCTCCGGCGTGGGTGGCGAGCACAGCCCTCGACTCGCGCAGGGTCGCGGCCAGCCGTTGGCGGCGCTGCCCGACCATGGCGGCGACCGCGTCGAGCTGGGCCTGCAGCTGCGCGCGCTGGGCGTCCAGGCGGGCGCTCGTCGTGCCGTCCGCGACACCGCTGACGCCCCATGCGGCCGCGAGCTCGCCGTCGGCCACGCGCAGCCCGGCTGCCTCGGCGCGGTCGGTGAGCAGGCGACTCCGGGCAATGGCTTCGGCGAGGTCGCTGGCGTGGGCCTGGAGGGCGGTGCCGATGCGGTCCACCTCGCGGGCCGCCGTGGCAGCCCCGGCGTCGAGGAGGTCCACCCGGCGTCGGGCCTGCGCGAGGACGGGTCCGGGGCGAGCACCGTCACTGCTGTCGAACGTGTGGTCGAACGCGTCGTGGGCCGCCCGGCCGGAGGTACGCAGTCGGGTGGCCAGCTGCCGCAGCGTGCCGCCGAGCTGGGAGCACGAGGCCGGGTCGCCGCTGACCATGCTGGTCACCGGAACACCTGACCGAAGCCGTGGTTCGACCACTCATGCTGGGTCGCGGGATCCATGGCGTGCTCGTGGTGCGGCGGATCCGGAGCTCGTGACCCCCCGGCGTTCAACGCCGCGACCCGCAGCACGTCGGCCAGGTCCGACGCGGTGGCATCGATCTCGCGCAGCAGGTCGGCTGCCTGCTCCACCCAGCCGTCGAGGGCCGCCTGGGTCTCACGGTGGCCCACCTCGGGGAACTGCGCGAGAACCTCCTCCGCACCCCGTCCGGCGCAGTCGCGCAACGGCCCGAGGGCCGCACCGAGGGAGCGGAGACGGTCGGGATCGACCGGAGCGGGCGGCATACCCATCACTGTAGTGAGGTCATGGCAACGGCCCCCGGAGATACCCACATGCTTTCAGGTGGGCACTCCGGGGGCCGTTCGTCACGAACTGAGTCCGATCAGTACCAGTGCTTCCGGCCACCGATGGCCCGACCGGTGCCACCCAGGACGGCCAGCACCAGCCCGACCACGATGAGGATGGCGCCGATGGTCACCAGGATGGAGAGGCTGTTGACCAAGAGGCCGAGAATCAGCAAGACGATGCCGAGGATGATCACGTGGAGCTCCTTCTGTTCGTGTTATGCAAACACCCCACCTCATCACAGATTCGGAAAAAACACACCTTGACCTGCGCAAACATGCGCCGTCTGGGGCCCCAGGGACGGGGTATGCCGCGTGCGGGCACCGAGCGATAGTCTCGGTTGCGGCGCACATCGTGGTGCGGCCACGTGCATGACGATCCACCGTGCATGACGAACCACCGAGCATGACGATCCACGTGAGGGTGAAGTCGACAGCCATGTCCGCGTCGTTGGAGCAGTCCCGTCAGCAACTCCTGCACACCGCCGCCGAGCGCGCGGACCACGGGGGTGGTGAGGCGGTCGAGCAGTTCCTGAGGACCTACTACCGACACGTGGCCACCGAGGACCTCCTGGCGCGGGCGCCCGAGGACCTGCTGGGCGCGGCGATGGCCCACCGCGAGCTGGCCCAGGACCGCCCCGTCGGCACCGCCAAGGTCGAGGTGTTCAACCCGGAGGTCGAGGAGCAGGGCTGGGCCAGTGGGCACACCGTCGTGCAGATCGTGACCGACGACATGCCGTTCCTCGTCGACTCGGTCAGCGCGGAGCTGCAGCGGATGGAGCGCTCGGTGCACCTGGTCGTGCACCCGACGATGCGGGTGCGCCGCAACGCCGCGGGCGAGCTCGAGGAGCTCGTGCTGGGTGACGCCGACGGGGCCCCGGCGTCGGGTTCCGACGGCTCGGGTGGGAGCGGTTTCGGGCTGGTCCGCGAGTCGTGGATGCACCTGGAGATCGACCGCGACAGCGACCTGGCACAGCGCGCCGACGTGGCCGAGGGGCTGCGCCGGGTGCTGGGCAACGTCCGGGAGGCGGTCGAGGACTGGCCCAAGATGAAGGCGACCTGCTCGCAGGTGGCTCAGGACCTCGTCGACTCCCCGCCGACCGGCATACCGAACGACGAGGTCGAGCAGGCTCACGGGCTGCTCGAGTGGCTGGCCGACAACCACTTCACCTTCCTGGGCTACCGCGAGTACGCCCTCGACCGGGGCGCCGACGGCGACCGGCTCGAGGCGGTCCAGGGCACCGGGCTGGGACTCCTGCGCTACGACCGCCCCGGCGAGGGTGTGCTGCTCAGCGAGCAGGCCAGGACCGTGGCCAGGGCTCGTGAGCTGCTCATCATCACCAAGGCGAACTCCCGGGCGACGGTGCACCGCAACACCTACCTCGACTACGTGAGCGTCAAGCAGTTCGACGACGCCGGCGAGGTGACCGGCGAGAAGCGCTTCCTCGGCCTGTTCACCTCCAGCGCCTACACCGAGTCCGTGACCCGCGTGCCGGTGCTGCGCGACAAGGTCTCCGCGATCTTCCAGCGCACCGGGTTCCTCCCCGACTCGCACTCGGGCAAGGACCTGCTCGAGGTGCTCGAGAACTACCCGCGCGACGAGCTCTTCCAGGCCGAGGAGGAGTCGCTCTACGACAACGCGACCTCGGTGCTGCACCTGCAGGAGCGTCGCAAGACCAAGCTCTTCCTCCGACGAGACCGGTTCGGCCGCTACGTCTCATGCCTGGTCTACATCCCGCGCGACCGCTACAACACCGCGGTGCGACTCAAGATGGAATCCATTCTGCGGCAAGCCTTTCCGGGCGCCACGGTGGACTTCACGACTCGGGTTTCCGAGTCGGTGCTCGCCCGGCTGCACTTCGTCGTCCGGGTGCCGGCGGGGGAGTCCATCCCGTCCATCGACGAGGCGGTGCTCGAGCGCCAGCTGGTCGACGCCACCCGCACGTGGGACGAGGACCTCAGCGAGGCCGCCCGTTCCGAGCACGGTGAGGAGGCGGCCGCTCGCCTGGCGGGTCTCTACGGTCGCGCCTTCCCTGAGGCCTACAAGGAGGACTTCACCTCGCGCATCGGGGTGGCCGACATCCGCCACATGGATGCGCTCGAGGGCGACGACTCCACCGGGCTCAACATGTACCAGGAGCCCGGCGCCCCGGCCAACGAGCGCCGCTTCAAGCTCTACCGCCGCAGCCCCCTCTCGCTGACCCAGGTCCTGCCGATGTTCACCCACATGGGGGTCGAGGTCGTCGACGAGCGGCCCTACGAGATCTCCCGCGGTGACGGCGTGGACCTCTGGGTCTACGACTTCGGCCTCCGGGTGCGCAACGACAAGGTGTGGTCCGGGGACGGTGGACGCGACCGGTTGCGCGAGCTGTTCCAGGACGCGGTCGGGGCGGTGTGGCGCGGCCAGGCGGAGTCCGACGGCTTCAACGCGCTCGTCCTCGGGGCCGGGCTGACCTGGCGCCAGGTGGTCATCCTGCGCACCGTCGCCAAGTACCTGCGCCAGACCGGTTCGACGTTCTCCCAGGACTACGTCGAGTCCGCTCTCGCGTCCAACCTCAAGCTCGCGGGCAAGCTCGTGGCCCTCTTCGAGGCCCGTTTCGACCCCAGCCGGTATGCCGGTGCGGCAGGTCCCGAGCGCGAGGCCGCCCAGAGCGCGTTGTGCGACCGGATCACCAAGGACCTCGACGACGTCAAGAGCCTTGACCACGACCGGATCATCCGCGCGTTCCTCGGCGTGATCACCGCGACCCTGCGGACGAATTTCTACCAGGCCGACGCGTCGGGGGCGGACAAGTCCTACGTCTCGATCAAGCTCAACCCCAAGAAGGTCCCCGACCTGCCCGCTCCGCGGCCGCAGTTCGAGATCTTCGTCTACTCGCCGAGGGTCGAGGGCGTGCACCTCCGGTTCGGGCCGGTGGCCCGCGGCGGGCTGCGCTGGTCGGACCGTCGGGAGGACTTCCGCACCGAGGTGCTCGGGCTGGTCAAGGCGCAGATGGTCAAGAACGCCGTCATCGTGCCGACCGGGTCCAAGGGCGGCTTCTACGCCAAGCAGCTGCCCGACCCCACCGTCGACCGCGATGCCTGGCTGGCCGAGGGGATCGGGTCCTACAAGGTCTTCATCTCGGGGCTGCTCGACCTCACGGACAACCGCGACGGGTCGCAGATCGTGCCCCCGGCCTCGGTGGTGCGGCACGACCCCGACGACTCCTACCTCGTGGTCGCGGCCGACAAGGGCACCGCGACGTTCTCGGACATCGCCAACGGCGTGGCACAGTCCTACGGCTTCTGGCTCGACGACGGCTTCGCGTCGGGTGGTTCCGCCGGCTACGACCACAAGGCCATGGGCATCACGGCACGCGGTGCCTGGGAGTCGGTCAAGCGGCACTTCCGCGAGATGGGCCACGACACCCAGACCCAGGACTTCACCGCCGTCGGGATCGGCGACATGTCGGGCGACGTCTTCGGCAACGGCATGCTGCTCTCCGAGCACATCAGGCTGGTGGCCGCCTTCGACCACCGCCACATCTTCGTCGACCCCGATCCCGTTGCGGCGACGAGCTTCCCGGAACGCGTGCGGCTGTTCGACCTGCCCCGCTCGTCCTGGGCCGACTACGACACGTCGCTGATCTCCGCGGGTGGCGGGGTGTTCGACCGGTCGCTCAAGTCGATCGCCATCACCCCGGAGATGACCGAGGCGCTGGGCCTGCCCAAGGGCGCCACGACGATGACCCCGGCCGCGCTGATGAAGGCGATCCTGCAGTCGCCGGTCGACCTGCTGTGGAACGGCGGCATCGGCACCTACGTCAAGGCCGTCAGCGAGGGCAACGCCGACATCGGTGACCGCGCCAACGACGCGATCCGCGTCGATGGTGGGCAGCTGCGCTGCAAGGTCATCGGCGAGGGCGGCAACCTCGGCCTCAGCCAGCTCGGCCGGATCGAGGCAGCCCTGCACGGCGTCCGGGTGAACACCGACGCCATCGACAACTCCGCAGGTGTCGACACCTCGGACCACGAGGTCAACATCAAGATCCTGCTGACCGCACTGGTCAAGGCCGGCGACATGACGCTCAAGCAGCGCAACACCGTGCTCGCGTCGATGACCGACGACGTCGCCCACCAGGTGCTGCGCGACAACTACGAGCAGAACGTGCTGCTCGGAAACGCCCGCGCCCAGGAGCACCCGATGCTCCCCGTCCACCAGCGGCTGATCCACTGGCTGGAGGAGCGCGGTGACCTCGACCGGGCCCTGGAGTTCCTGCCGACCGACACCGAGATCGACCGCCGGTTCGCGGACGGCCTGGGCCTGAAGTCCCCCGAGTTCTCCGTGCTCGTGGCCTACGCCAAGCTGGCCCTCAAGGAGGACCTGCTGCCCTCGGAGCTGCCCGACGACCCGTGGTTCCAGGCGACCCTGACCGAGTACTTCCCCGCCGCGCTGCGCGACCAGTTCGCCGGCGAGCTGGCCGAGCACCCGCTGCGCCGAGAGATCATCACCAACTCGGTGGTCAACTCGATGGTCAACCGGGGCGGCATCACGTTCGCGTTCCGTGCGATGGAGGAGACCGGCGCGACGCCGGAGCAGATCGCCCGGGCGTTCGTCGTCTGTCGCGAGATCTTCGACCTGCCGAGCTTCGTGCACGCGGTCGAGGGCCTCGACAACGTCGTGTCCACCGACGTGCAGAGCCAGCTCTACCTAGAGTTCCGGCGGTTGATCGACCGGTCGATGCGGTGGTTCCTCACCTCGCGGCCCTCACGCCTCGACGTCGCCAACGAGGTGGCGCGGTTCGGCGCAGTGGTCGGCCAGTTCGCCCCGCAGATCCACGACCTGCTCAAGGGTGCCGAGCTCAAGCGCCTGCAGCGCAACGCCGCCAGCCTCGAGAAGCTCGGCGTGCCCGAGGGCCTCGCCCTGCAGTCCGCGAGCCTGCTCGACCAGTTCTCGCTGCTCGACATCGTCGACATCGCCACCGACACGGGGGAGGCGCCGACCGACGTGGCACCCCTCTACTTCGTCCTCTCGGAGAGGTTCGGCATCGACGCGATGCTCACCCGGGTCACCAACCTGCCGCGAGACGACCGGTGGGACGCGCTGGCGCGAGGCGCCCTTCGAGACGACCTGTATGCCGTGCTGGAAAGCCTGGTGCGCTCTGTGATCGACGCGTCGACGTCGGGCGCGACACCGGTGGAGCGGTACGAGCAGTGGGCCAAGGTCAACGCAGAGAGCCTGACGCGCGCCAGGACGGCCCTTTCCGGCATCGAGCGGCTCGACAAGCCCAACATCGCCGCGCTCTCGGTCGCCCTGCGCACGCTGCGCTCGGTGATCCGCTCGGGGGCAGCGAGCACGTAGCCCGGTTGTGCCGCGGGTGCTACGGGGTCAGGGCGCGGACGACCTGGCCGACGACGACCACGGCCAACCACAGCGCGGCCAGGCCGAGCACCACCCACAGGCACCCCATACCGGGGCGCGGCTGCTTGGTGAACCCGATGTTGCCCCTCGCGAACTGGTGCAGGGGCGAGGCATACCAGACCTCGACGACCTGACCGGGAGCCACGGTCGTGTCGAGGGCAGCCTGGCCATAGGTCCGCAGCCACTGGGCCTGCATGTCCAGGTGGTTCGGTCCCGCGTAGACCGGCAGGTCCTGGGTGCCGTAGCGAGTCGGCACGGGGTATCCGTTGATGCGCAGCGTGGGCGTCAGGGCGTTGCTGGTCATCACGTTGCCCTGGATCGTGAGCCGGATGGTGCCCAGCGGCGCAGCCGGCGGAAGGGGAGGCTGATCGGTCATGGTCCGCGAGACTAGGCCGAAACTGTCGGCGAAGTGGCGTGATCGTGCGGTTAGGGTGACCCGGGTGACGGCTGAGCTGACGAAGAGCCAGGTGATCCTGGTGACCCGCTACCCGGTGAAGTCCATGGGCGGCGAGCCCCTGTCGACGGTGGAGGTCGGGCCGGCGGGCCTGCTCGCCGACCGCGAGTACGCCGTCTACGGCGCCGACGGCAAGCTCGCCAGCGGCAAGCACACCCGCCGCTTCCGCCGGATGGACCCGGTCTTCGACCTCGTCGCGGTCAAGCGCGGCGGCGACACCGTGGTGACGCTGGCCGACGGGAGGGAAGCCGTGGCCGGACAAGCGGATTCGGACGCGATCCTGTCGGAGCACTTCGGCGAGCCGGTCACCCTGCGACGCGAGACCGACGTCATGCACCAGGACCAGGCCCAGCTGTCGGTCGTCGGCAGCGCGACCCTCGTCGAGCTCGGTAGGCACGAGGGCGACGGACGGCCGCTCGACCCGCGCCACCTGCGGGCCARCATCGTGGTCCAGACGACCCGGGCGTATGCCGAGGAGGACTGGATCGGCCACGACGTCACCATCGGGGCGGTGCGGGTGCACGTCGCCGAGCCGATCGAGAGGTGCCGGATGGTCGGGGTGGCACAGGTCGGCCTCGCGGCCCGCGAAGGCATGCTGAAGGCGATCAGCGACCACCACGACCTCAATGCCGGGTTGTACGCCTCGATCCTCCAACCCGGCACGATCTCGGTCGGGGACCCGGTCACCGTCGACTGACCCGCGGCGCCGGACGAGGAGCACCGTGCGAGCGAGGTGGGCGCGCCGTGGGTGGCGGCGGCTCGCCGATTAGGCTTCCCGCGTGCCCACCCTCAACGAGGTCCTCCAGTCTGCGACCGACCTCGCGCCCGCCGAGGTCGAGTGGCTGCAGCTGCTCGTCGGTGACTGGCAGCTCATCTCCGACCTGTCGTTCGCCGACCTCGTGCTGTGGGTGCCGGGGGGCATCGAGGGCTGGCTCGCCGTCGCCCACGTGCGTCCGACGACCGGGCAGATGGTCTTCTTCGAGGACGTCGTGGGCCGCCGCACCCACCGCGGCCGGCAGTCATTGCTCGACCAGTCCTACCTCGACCTGCGGATCGTGCGCGAGAAGGACCCGATCTTCCGCGACGACATGCCGGTCCGCGAGGAAGCCATCCCCGTCGTGCGGGGAGGGCGCGCGCTCGCCGTGATCACGCGGCATACCAACCTGGCGGCGATGCGGACGCCGAGCCGGCTGGAGCTGACCTATCAGGCGCTCGCCGACGCGTTGGCGCGGATGATCGCGGCGGGAGAGTTTCCCAGCACGGCCGCGCCCACCGGGCAGCGGCGTGGCGCGCCGCGCGTGGGGGACGGCGTGATCCGGCTCGACGTCAACGGGATCGTGTCCTACGCGAGCCCGAACGCCCTCTCGGCCGTGCACCGCCTCGGGCACGTCGGCGACGTCATCGGCGAGCTGCTGGCCCAGGTCGTCGCCGACCTGCTGCGTGACGAGTCGCCCGTCGACGAGTCGCTGGCGCTCGTGCTGACCGGGCGGGCGCCGTGGCGCACCGAGGTGGCATCACGTGGCGCGAGCGTGTCGATGCGGGCGATCCCGCTCACCGAGGGCGGCAACCGGGTCGGGGCGCTCCTGCTGCTGCGTGACGTGTCCGAGCTGCGGCGCCGCGAGCTGGAGCTGCTCACCAAGGACGCGACGATCCGCGAGATCCACCACCGGGTGAAGAACAACCTCCAGACCGTCGCGGCCCTGCTGCGGCTCCAGGCCCGGCGGCTGCCCGAGGGGGAGGCCGGCCGGGCGGCGCTCGAGGAGGCGGTGCGACGCGTGGGGGTGATCGCGCTGGTCCACGAGACGCTGAGCGCGGGCTTCGACGAGACGGTGGACTTCGACGACATCGCGGTGCGCGGGCTGCAGGCCATCACGGAGGTGGCCAAGGTCGAGCACCCCATCACGTCAGTGGTGCAGGGGTCGTTCGGCACCCTGCGCGCCGAGGACGCGACGGCGCTGGCGATGGTGATGTCGGAGCTCGTGCACAACGCCGTCGAGCACGGCCTGGCCGAGACCGGTGGCGGCACCGTCGAGGTGGAGGCGCGCCGCACGACCGACGACCGCGGCGACGAGCTGCTCACGGTGACGATCACCGACGACGGGGCGGGTCTGCCGGGCGACTTCCGGCCGGGTGGCTCGGGGCTCGGCACCCAKATCGTGCAGTCCCTCGTCCAGGACCTGCGGGGGCGGATCACCTGGGAAGCAGCAAAGCCGCACGGAACGCGGGTGCGTTTCATCGCGCGGCTTCGGCCACTGGGGAGGGAGTCCGCCTGAGGGCGGTCCCTGTTCTCTGCAGTTGTGGTGGTGCTGTTGCGGTGCCGACGTGAGTCGGCGGAGAGGCTTGGGGTCAGCCGGCGCGACGGGCGCGAGCGTTGCGACGCTTGAGAGCGCGGCGCTCGTCCTCGGACATGCCGCCCCAGACGCCGGCGTCCTGACCGGACTCGATGGCCCACTTGAGGCACACGTCGACAACGGTGCAGCGTCGGCACACAACTTTTGCTTCCTCGATCTGGAGGATCGCTGGGCCGGTGTTCCCGATCGGGAAGAACAGCTCAGGGTCCTCGTCGAGGCAGGCAGCGCGGTCGCGCCAGTCCATGAAGATCGTGCTCCTTGCGGTGACAGGGGGAATCGCATTCAGGCGCCGTGGTCCAGGGTTTGGGGACCTCACGGCACGAACGCGTCATTGCGGGGTGTGCGGGGTCGTGCACCTGAGAGTCAGGGCCGACCGGCTAGCCTAGCCGACCCAGATCCACACAGGGCGAAACACGTGCGCACCCATTTTGGTGGGGTGGACGCACTTCTGCCAACGGGTTGCCGGGTGTTTCTGTTCCAGCGTCACGGATCCGGCTCAGTTTCGGGCGGCTGAGCACAAGATATCGCCCGGGTAACAGTGAGGTGTTGGTCACATGTCGGACGGGTGTGCCCCCGGGAGGCCCTTTCGCGCGTCCGAATCCCGGTCATCCGCGTCCATCAGGTGGCCTCGACGGCGCCTGTGTGGCACGGCTGGCCTGCCACGGCGGACCTGAGGGCGACTTCGGTATGCCGCGTGCGAGCCGTCCGCCCGCGGGCCTAGCCTGAGTCCCGTGACCAGTCCGGCTCCCGCCCAGTCCCGCCCGCGCGACGTCTTCCGTTCGGTGGCGGCGGGGGTCTGCGTCGTGCAGGTCGTGGTGCTGCTGGGGTTCGTGGTGTTCTACCTCTGGGAGCTGACCCAGGACTCGGGCGGCGACGTCGCCCGCGTGGTCATGTCGGCCCTGCTGATCGCCGTCTTCGCCGTCGGGATCGCGGCCATGGCCCGGGGCTGGCTGCTCGGGGACAACTGGCCGAACACCCCGACCGTGGTCTGGAACGCGCTGCTGCTCCCTGTCGGCTGGAGCCTGGTGCAGGGCGACCGCAGCCTCGTGGGCGCGCTCGTCATCGTCGTGGCACTGGTCGGCATCGTGGCGGCGATCCGGGCGAACACCACGGACGCCGAGGAGTCCGAAGACGTCTCGACGGACTGAGCTCGGTGCAGGCGGAGCCTGAGGCAGTCGCCCCGGAGGTCCGGGTCAGGCGGCGTCGGGCGCGGGCGTGATCCGCAGCATGACGCGCTGCGGTGCGCCGCGGCGGAGCAGTCGCTCGATGCCCATGACGAGGCGGTACTCGAGCCCGTACTTGGCCCCCATCACCTCACCGAGCCGGTCCATCGCGCCGGATCCCTCGACGACCTCGGCCACACCGGCGACTAGCGGGGCAGACGTGTCGACGGTCCCGCGACGGCTGGACGGCTGGAGCTCGATGCGCTCGTCGCCCCGCACCCGCTTGACCTTGCCGCTGCCGCTCGGGGTGGTCACGACGAGCGAGTCACCGTCGCGGCCGACCCACACGGTGGTGGGGACACCCACGCCCGACTTGCGGAAGGTGGTGAGGGAGACGAACTTCTCGTCGCCGAGCGCGGCCAGGTCAGGGGTGAGAGTCACCTCCTGACCGTAGTCGGTCCGCGCTCACATCGACCGACTACGTCTGCATCGGTGCCCAGTTCGGCGCTCGCGGCAACCGCGACCTGAAGGGCTGTCGTGACTCCGCAGCGCACGAGGTAGCCCCGACCGTAAGAGCAGCCCGGTAGATCGGCGCCGGCACTCTGATCTCATCCATCCGGTTTGGAGCCCGCGGCGGCCGGTCGGTTGACGACCTGTGGGCGGTCGCGACGGGTACTTCCGGTGACCTCCTCGGATGGGCCGGCATGCTCCACTCCGGGCCATCCGCCAGCAGGTCTCTACCTCAGCTATTGCGCAGACTGGCGAGATGAAGTTGCCCTGCAGCAAGAGCACCTAGACTGGGCGGGTCGCGGAAACGCAGGACGGGTTTTCTACCGCTCAGTGGGCGGGTCGCCAAGGCGCGATGCCGAGGCCCTACGGCCTGCGAGGAAGCGACTGAGGCACGGCACTACCCGAAAAGGGTGTCCTCGGTAGAGCCCGAGTTGGAGTCGCCGTTCCCCTGCTGGCTAGGGCCGCAATGGTACGGGCAGCAGGGGAACACGCCTCGACTAGAAGGGTGACTCATCGACAGGTCGGCGGAGCGTGTAGTTGACACGCAGACCGGCAGCCCGGAGTTGCGAGGCGAAGTACCGGATGTTGAAGCGCGTCTCATTCGGTTGGCTCTTCGTCAACGTGAAGGGCCTTCCCCTAGGCGAGACGAGCCGCAGTGTGGTCTGGCTGTTGGTCTTGACAGTCCAGCCCTGCGCCACAGCGTTGTCGCACAGGAGGTCAAGTTCCCTTTGGAGCGCCGTCAGCGGGGAAGTTGTGTCCACGGGTGCGCTGGCCCTATCCAGGCGGCCCATGCTGCGGACCCGCTCCTCGATGAGTAGTGCCGCCTCCGTGACTGCGGCGCGGTGGTTCCCGTCCGACCGAGGACGGTATGGCAGCCGCGTCAGGCCGAGGGCGTCGGTCGGCAGTTTGAGGTCGCCGGTGGCCAGCAGATACGTGCGCTTGCGGCCAAGCGCACCAGCAAACAGCCCGAACTCCAGCACGACATTGTCGCGCGCTGAGGCCGTCGTCTCGCCCCGACTGTCAGTCTTGTCATCGGGCGTCGCCACCAGCACGGCAAAGTCGACGCTAGCTGCGGCGGAGATGAGGGAGTCCAGAGCGTAGCCGGACGGCTCGAACACGTTCTGGTACCAGAGCACGACCTCACAAGAGTTGCCTAGTTCCGCCTGGAGATTGCGGGCTACCTCGCGGCCCTCGGCGGACGAGCCGAGGAACAGGCGGGGGAGCGTGGGCGAGGCAGACACGGACGAAACCCTACGGGACACAGCCGCGCGGCCACCTCCGCGAACCGCGTGCCCGACAGGGGCCTTCGGGCTCCTGCCCTGTTCGCGCCCAGTCTGTTTGAGTTGGCGCTGCTCGCTGAACGGCCGGCGTCGCACCGGCAGCCCTTCTGGTAATCCGCCTGGCCGCGGGTGGCCCGGCCGAGGTGCTTGGCCGGGTCACGCTGCACCTCCGGGCACATCCGGTGCATCGTCTGCCCTCGGTGAGGGTCGTGCGGTGACGCGACATGATTAGGTCGAGCAATCGCGCTACCTGCAAGACGCCCGCCTGAACTTTCGTCAGTCGAACCTAGTCGTGGCGCGGCGACAATAGGCTGCGGCTGGGGCAAGGTATGGACGTGCCACACGAAGCGAGCCGATGGAGAAGCACGTGACTGAAGCTCAAGCCGGTCCAATTCAGTCGATCCGCCTGAAGAACTTCAGGCGATTCGAGGACACGGGCGAGATCCGGCTTGCACCCGTAACGCTGGTTCTGGGAAAAAATAGTTCCGGCAAGACGTCTCTGCTCCGGTCACTTCTCTTGGTGAAGCAGATAATCGCTGCGGCGACTTTCGAGGACGTTCCTCTCGCGGGCCCGTACGCAGACTTTGGCTCCTATCGGGAGTTCGCTTTCGGTGGCGAGTTAAGTCGCGACGTGTCCATTGAACTCAGACTGAAGCTGGACGGACAACCCCGTCGCGGCTATCCAAAGTCGTTTTATACGGACGACATTGAGACATTCATGCGTGGGACCATTGTTGAGTTGGTGCTGCACTGGAACAAGCGGATGGGTCGCCCACAGTTCACATCGATAAAGTTCCATTCTGCAGAAGATCCTGGCCTCTTTTTGAATTTCTCGCGGCGGGGGCCGAAGTCCTTCGTCATGGAAAGCCAATTGCATAAGGTAACCGTCCCCTTTTCCTTGACATACGGAAATCTGCGACGAATGCCGCTTGACCAGCGATCGCTAAGTTTGTCCAAGGCTGGAGCGAAGGCGCAGGGGCGTCGGGACTACACATTGTGGTTGCTGATGGATGCAATCGGCGAGGTGTTCGACGATCTGCAGTACGTGGGGCCCCTGCGTGACATGCCGGATCGGGCCTACCGTATTGACCAGCTGAGCCCCGAGAGTCCGACGGCGTCCGTTGTGAATTTGCTCGATCGGCAAAAGCAGGCGCAGGCCACCATGTCGCAGGCGCTCCGAGACCTTGGTATGGCTAGAGATGTCTCTCTTTCGGTCTTGGCTCCTGGCTACGTGGGCATCGTCCTCACGGATCCTGTTTCGGGTCGAGTCGACAACCTGACGGATGTGGGATTCGGGGTCTCGCAGGTACTCCCCGTGATCGCGGCCGTTGCGACCGCGACCAGGTCTGCGACGATCATGATCGAGCAACCCGAACTGCACCTCCACCCGGATGCTCAGGGCCGCCTAGCCGATGTGCTGGTTAATCTCTTGGCCTCAAAGCAGGCAAGCCTTCTTGTCGAGACGCATAGCGAGCACATCCTCATCCGAGTGCTGAGAAGGGTGGCTGAAGGAGTCCTTGCCTCGGAAAGTGTCTCCATTGTGGTCGTTGACGACGGAGAGGTGCGAAGCCTGGGGGTGGATGAATTGGGTCGGCTCATCAATGGTTCCCTACCTCTAGGCTTCTTTGAGGAGGATTGGGAGGACACGATGCTACTCGCAAAGGCCGCCGCAATTAGGGCTGCTGAGCAGTGACGGATGCCGTGGCTCTGGACTGTTGCTGGCTTGTTCACTCTGGCGAATGCGACGGCGAGCAGTTCTTGGGAGCACTCCATCTGCTGGGTAAGCTCGACAAACATCAAGTGTCGCTGCTGTTTGACTGCGAGAACCACATATATGGCGAATACATTCGACATGTGACTTCTGGTGTGGGGCGCCAGTTCATCCAGTCCTGTATTCGTGGTGGGCGGGTCCAATACTTTTCTAACCGTCTCACGGCAGCCGCCAACGCCAAATTGGATGCGATTGGATTCGACCCTAGCGATCGACCCTATCTTGGAGTCGCGGCGGCACATGGGCAGGCGCCATACGTGACCACAGAGAAGAAGCACCTTGAGCCCGCCCAGGCAGCGGCCATCCAGGCAGCTTCGGGCGTCGAGGTGCTCGACACCGCTGGCGCCCTGGGCCGCTTCACTTGAAATAGCAACACAACTCGTTGGCCGCTTGGGCAGGGGTGGGCGGCGTCCGGCCTGGCAGGTGGCTCAGGGCACGGGGAGTCCCGACGGCGAAACGGACGTCGTCCGCATCTCCGGCACGGCTGACCTGCCGTTGGTCGGCGGCCTGCTCGACCGCCTCGGCGGCTCGCTGACGATCACCGTGGAGTCTCGCGCACGCGCAGGCCTGGTTAGCCGTTGGTGCGTGACGATTCGCGACACCGTGAGGCCGCGATGAGTGATTGTCGTGAATGTCGAGGTTTGGGTTGCCAGATCTGGCGGCTCTGTGACAGGCCGTTGACCGCCGACTCTCGCCGCTGGTTACCTGCATGGAGCATCACTGACGTGCATTCGCTTGGGTGTGGCTGCGGAAGGGCCCGGAGCCACACCGCATTGGGCCGTGTCTGGGGAGTCCGGGGAGACGGTCCGTCGATGGTCCGCGCCGCCTTCAGGGAGGTGTGCTGTGACGCTCCGGGGCGAGCTTCCCTCTGGCGCGCGGAACTCCGGCGCGCGCAGCTCTGGCGCTCGGGCCTCCGGCGCGGTCGGAGTCGGCGCCGCGACGGGTCTGCGTGACGTCCTCACCGACGCGTCCATCCTCAAGGCGATCCGCGGCGCTGACCGGCTCAAGCCGGGGGACCGGCCGAAGAAGGGCGTGACGCTCAAGGCTGCCGAGGCGACCCGGCTGCTGCGCAGCATCATCCGCTTCGTGGCCGACGTGCCGGCCGACTCCTCGCCGATCGTGGTGTGGGAGCAGGAGGGCAGCGAGCTCTGGGTCGACATCTCGACCGTCGCGCTCACCTGCATCCCGGGCGTCATCCGGGTCGCGGTCAAGGTCGGCTGCGACCAGCTGCCGGAACCGGCTGTGATCACGGTGCCGTTCGGGGTCGGCACACCAGAGGCGCCCACAGGTCTGGTGATGTCGAGCCTGAGCCGGCTCGACGGGCCCGAGGTCGTCACCGGCCGCTGGACCGCGGCCCTCACCGCGTTCGCCTGGGAGGCGATCCTCGAGCTCGCCCGCAGGATGTGCGCCGAGCTCGGCAAGGACGCGGCCGGGCTGCCCCTCATCCCGGGGTCGGTCGCCGCCGGGTCGCAGATCCTCGTCGTGCAGCCGATGGCGCGCAACGACCTCTCCGGACTGCGGCGCTGACCGATGCCACTGACCCAGGACGGGATGGGCGCCTTCGGGTCGCTGGCCCAGGCGCTGGGCATCACCGACGGGTCAGGGGCCAACAGCGCGTGGTTCGGCGACCCGATGGGCACCTCGGGCAACACCCACGGCCTGACGACGATCCTCGCCGACACCGGCCAGCGGGACGCCCTCATCGCCTTCGTCGATGAGGCGCTCGGACCACCCGAGCAGCACCGCGAGGGTGAGCAGAAGTGGATCCCCCTCTTCTCCGAGACCTCGCCGGCCATCACCGTCTACGCCGTGGTCGAGCCGGTGCAGGGCGCGGTGCGCGTCGGCGTCGCGGTCGAGCACCAGGCCGGGACGACCGCGCCGACGGTCAAGACGACGATCCACGTCCCGATCTTCCACGTCCCCCGCAGCGGCCAGACCGACAGCCGCCCGACCGACGCGACCCTCCCGCGCTGGCTGCTCCTCGGCCGCCCCGGTGGCCGGATCAGCATCGGCGTCGAGGCCGACTTCGCGGACGCCCCGCCCGTCCCGGGCGTGGCCTACCTCGGCGGGGCGAGCGTCCACCTCGCGATCCCCACCACGACGGCCGACACCGTCGTCTTCTCCCTCTCGCTCGTCGACCTCCAGCTCCCCGGCGCGACGACCCCACAGAGCCGCACCCTCGACCTCGACTCCCTGACCACCCTCGGCGCCGACATCCTCGAGTTCGTCGTCGGCATGGTGCGCCAGCAGATCGACGCCCTCGACCCGAACGACGTGGTCTTCCGGCATGTCATGGGCCTGGCCGGCATGCTCGGCCTGCGGGGAGCAGGCGTCGGCGTGCCGCCCCTGCCGATCGCCGACCTCACGACGCGTGGCGTGGCCGCCCTCGTCGAGTGGGTCGAGTCGATCCTCGAGGACGACACCGTCCTGGACGCCTGGCTGGCCGAGCTCGCCCGCCTCGTCGGCGGCACCCCCGATGCCGCGACGAACTCCGTGGGCTTCGCCATCGGCCCCGCCACGCTGCGACTCGGGCTGCGCGTGACTCCCGGCACGGGTGGGCACCCCACGCTCGTGCCCTGGCTCGACGTCAGCTGGTCACCTGCCCCGGGGACCGCCGACCTCACGGCGACCGTCGACCTCCTGCGGGCGGACACCGGCACCGGCTCGGTCACCGCCGTCCCGGGGTTGCGGGCCGAGGCTGTCTTCGGCTCCCAGGCGAACGGCGGCACGCCGCTAATGACCGGAGCGACCGCGGTGGCTGGCCTGCGGGTCGGCATCGGCCTGGACGCCGCCCGCCACCCGGCCTTCACCCTGACCCTCCACGGGGTCGACCTTCCGGGCGGCATCCACCACGACCTGCTCGACCTCTCCTCGCCGCAGGCAGCCGTGGCGGCGGTCGACTCCCTCGTCTCCACGGCCCTGGGCAATGCCCTCTCGGGCCTGGGCGGCGCCCAGGCCGCCGTCGAGAGGCTCCTCGGCATCGCCGCCCCGACCAACGTCACCCCGATCACCGCCTCGGCCCTCATCGCCGACCCGCTGGCCGCGATCAAGAACTACTGGCTCGACGTCCTGCAGACCCCCAACGCCATGCCCGACGTCCTCGGCCGCCTCGCCGAGCTGCTCACCGGCACCGTGCAGACCCCGACCCAGACCGGAGACGCGGACGACCCGTGGCGGCTCGACGTGGCCAGCGGCGTCGGCCTGCGGGCCTGGCGCGAGACCGACGCCGTCCACGGCACCGACACCCTCGTCCTCGCCCTCGGCGCGGACGCCTCCCTGCCCGTGCTCACCGACCTCGAGGTGGCGGTCGGCGCCGACGTGGTCCTCCTGCGCGTCGAGCTCACCGCCGGTCACGTGTCCCTGGCCGCCGGCGCGAGCGCCGAGGTCCTGCTCCGACCCGTGGGCGTCGACCCGATGACCCTCGACCTGGAGATCGCCAAGGTCGCCTTCACCGGCATCGGTGTCGCGGCGTCATGGGCCCCGACGGCTGGGCTGAATGCGCGCATCCTGGGCAACGGGCTCTCCGTCACCTACACCGACCCGCGCACGCTGGTGCAGCGCGTCCACGGCATACCGCTGCCCGAGATCTCCGCCGCGGGGGTCGTGACGTTCACGCCCGACTGGGACCAGGTCGAAGGCCTGGTCACCGCCCTGCTCGGCAGGGCGCGGTCCGACGTCCTCGGCACCCTCCTGGACCTCGTCGGCTGGCGGGGGAGCGGCGCGCACCTGCGCCTCGGCGCCCTCATCGACGACCCCGGCACGGCCGTCGAGAGCTGGCTGCTCGACCTGGCCCTCGACTGCGCCAACATCCGCACCGCCCTCGGCCCGGTCGCGTGGCTGCTCAGTGGTGGCGCGCTCGCGACACCACTCGGAGGCGGCCGTCCGGCTGATCCCTACCGGTGCCCGATCGCCGGGGATCGGCGTGCGCCCGGTCTGGCGGTCTGGACCGTCCCCGGCTGCCCGGACGTCTCGAGCGGCGGCCCCGGCGGGCCCGGGTACGGCGAGCTGCTGCGCGGCTACACCGTGCCCGACGGACCGGCGGTCGCCGCCACGTTGCGGGCGGCCGCCCCGAGCGCGCCCGACCTGGCCGACCTGCTCGTCGGCCGGACCAGGCTGGGGGAGGGCATCGACTCGCTCGTCACCCGCTGGAAGGACACCGACGGCGTCGTCGGCGCGGTGGCACCCGCCGGCGTGACCACGAGCGTCCTGGCCGGCCTGTCGTATGCCGAGCTGGTCGCCAACGGACGGACCGGCAGCTACGTCCTCGACGGCGTCGGCGTCGCCACGGACACGGTCGTCCACGTCGGCTGCGGTGCGGGCTGGCTCACCGACGTGCCGGGCGGCCAGGCGATCGACGCGACGGGGACGGCGCCCACGGCGATGCCCGATGCGACGACCGGACAGTGGTTCGTCCAGCTGCCGACCCCTCCGTCCGTCGCAGCCGAGCGTCCCGACCATGACACGGTCGCCGCGCTCGCGGCGCGCCTGACCGCTGTGCTGGCCGGGCGCAGCGCCGACGTGGTGCTCGTCGGCTATGGCGCGGCAGGCGCGGTCGCCGTGCGCGCGGCGGTCGCGCAACCGCGGGTCACGGCAGTCGTCACCGTGGGGACGCCCTGGTCGGCGGTCGCGCTGACCTCGCTGACCACCGGCCTGGGTGGCGATGCCGTGCGCCTCCTCGACCGGCTCGTCCCCGACCCGTTGCCGGTCTGGACCGACACCCTGCTCGCCCTCGGTTGCGACCCGCTGCGGCGCGGACAGGGCCTGGTGCGGCGAGCCATGACGGTGCTCACCCCCGAGGACCTGCCGAGCGCCGTGGCCGAGACCCTGCCATCGACGGCCGAGGTGCACGCGGTGTTCGGCGCGGTCCCCGAGGCAGACGTGCGCTCGGCCATCGCGTCGGTCGCCGTGGCCGGGATCGCAGCCCGCTCGGCGGCAGCGGCGGCCGAGGTCGCGCGCACCACCGGCCCTCCGACCGAGGTGCACGTCGGCGTCGACCTGCCCGTCCTCGACCTCGACCTCGGGGGCCTGCTGGTCGGCGTCGGCGCGCGCGTGGACCTCGCCTCGGCCCGCCGGGCGACTCCGCACCTCCAGCCGCTGCGCGAGGTGGTCCTCGACGTCCACCTCGGCATCACCGACGGGTGGCTCGTCGGCGGGCCGGGAGCCGCGCAGCAGGACCTCGCGGTCCGCTGGGTCGAGGCGCGGGTGACCATCCCTCTCGGCGAGGGCGGCGGCGACGGGACGACCGAGCTCGTGCTCCACGAGGCTCGCGCGTTCGCGGCATACCGCGAGTCGTGGGTCGTGCGGGCCGACGGTGACGGCACCACGGCCACGACCGCGCTGCCCGAGGTCAAGATCCTGCTGTCCGAGATCGGCACCCGCATCCGCACCGCCTCGCCGGCGCTCGCCGGCCTGCTGACGCACCTGGGGATCCTGCGCGACAGCGGTGTCGACCCCGACGCCATCGACCACCTGCTCCACGACCCGGTCGCCACGATCCGTCCCCTCGTCGTCGCTCGCGCCGCCCAGCTCGCCGACGACGTCCGCGCCCTGACCGGCGTGACTGTGCGCCCGAGCGACCTGGCGCCGACCGCGATCCGGATCGGGGCGAACGGCCTGCACGTCGACGTGGACCTCGCCACCGGCACCGTGACCGGCGACGTGACGCTCGCCGTGGAGGGCCTGCCCCCGCTGGAGGTGACGCTGGCCGCTGGTCCTGCGGGCGTGACGGCGACCGCGGCCCTCGGCGCCCTCGTCGCCGGCGTGGGTGGTGTGCGCCTGGTCGGGTCCGCCGGGACCTCGGGTGCCCACCTGGCCGTGGAGACGCGGGCTCCGGGCGCGACCTCGACGACGACGACGACCGCGCTCTATCCGGCGGTCGACGCCGATGCCCTCGTCCGGCTCGCGACGGTGGCCGTCCCGGCCGTCGTGGCCCAGCAGCTCGCGCGCTGGGTCCGCACCGAGGCGAGCGACGTGGGGCGGGCCACGATCGACGCGGGCCTGTCGGCCCTCGGGCTCCTCGGTCCGGCCGCCCCCTCCGGCGCGCGCGACGTCGTGCTGCCGGTCGGGCTCTTCACCGACCCGGGTGCGTGGCTGCGGACCCGTTCGGATCCCCTTGCGGCGGCGGTCGCCGTGCTCGAGGCACTGGCTCCCGTCGTCGTCCCCGGCCGCGCCGTCGGCGAGACCGGCTGGCCGCTCGGCAACGGCCTGACCATCTCGTATGCCGTGGCCGCGGGTCGGCTCGACCTGTCCGCCGAGCTCGCGCTGAGCCCCGATGTGGGGGGCAAGACGGTGACGGTCGCGGTGAGTGGCGGACTGTCGATCACGGCCGCGGGGGTCGTGGCCCCGCTGCTCGACGCCGAGGTCCTCGTCGACGGCCCGGGGCTGCGGCTGCAGGTCGCACCCACCGTGACCCTCGACCTCGTGAGGAGCGCACCGGGCACGCCGATCCGGCTCTACCCCGCGGGAGCGGGCCTGGCGGACGCCATCGGGGCGGCGGCCCAGTCCGCCGTCCGGGTCGCCCTCAACGAGGTCATCGGCCACCGCAACGACGGGACGGCCACGCCCCTGCGGGCGGTCGCGAGGGCGGTCCACGAGCTGGGCTCCGGCCTGGACCTGCTGGTGGCCAACCAGTTCACCGACGGGCGGATCACGGCCTTCATCACCCCCAGCCCCGCGGCCTACCTCGAGGGGCACCTGGCCGGCGTGGTCACCTCGGGCCTGTCGGCGCTGGCCGAGGCACTGGACCCGACCCACGCCATCGTCCGGGTCGACCCGGTCGCCCTGGGCGTCCGGCGGATCACCTTCGGCACGGTCACGCAGATCCACCTCGACCTCGACTCCACCACGCCTTCGCTGACGATCGGCGGAGACGTCACGCTGCGCGACAGCGGCGCCCACCTCATCGGCCACGTCGCCCTCGAGGGCCTCACCCTCTCGCCACAGGGCGTGCGGGTCGCCCTGCGCGCGGGACCGTTCTCCATCCCGGCCGGGCCTGTGGTGCTCCGCCCGATCGCCGTCATCCGGGCCGGCTTCACCGGTGACGGCTTCATCCCACTCGTGGGCGTCGGGGTCGGCCTCGACGCTGCCGGGGCGGAGTCGGTCGAGGTCCGCTTCGGCCCGACCGGCGTCGACGTGGCAGCGGTGACCCGCGTCGCCGGCGTCGAGACCGGCGCCGACCTGACGCCGGCAGGCGTGGCGTCGCGGGTCCTCGGGGTCGCGCTCGACCTGGCCGCCAGCGTGCTCACCGAGCAGCTCGGCACCGTCGTCACCGACCGGGCGACGGGCATGCTCCAGGGCGTCGTCTTCACCGGCGGGGGGCGTCAGATCGACACCACCCTGTTCGGCGACTTCGAGCACCCGGAGCGGCTGCTCCACCGCCTCCAGGTCCTGCTGTGGAACTGCGCCACCGACCCCGCCCACGGCGTCAACCCGGTGCGTCCGGTCGGCGTGACCATCGACGGGGCCGTGAAGATCTCACTCGCGAGCGAGGACCTCGGTGGTGGGCAGAAGCAGATCGGGCTCAACGTCACGCCGGTGGGCGACTTCGCCTTCCCGACATCCGGCGTCAACGTCGTCCTGCGAGCCGACGCGTCGTGGATCGACGACGACGTCCTGCCAGGCCTGTCGATCTTCGTCCTCAAGGGCACGAACGTCGACGACCTCGTGATCTCGCCGGCCTTCACGGTGGCCGGCGTCGGCGTCCGGATCACCAAGCCCGCGGGTCCGCTCCTCGAGCTGGGCTCGATCGCCCTGGACGGCATCGGCCTGTCGATCTACGCCGCGGTCAACCCGGACGGCGTCGGCGGCGGAGCCCAGATCGAGCTCGTCGGACTCGCGGTCGCCCCCGGTGGCGGCGGCGACAACGGCGTCGCGAACAACATCATGAACGACGTCGGGTCGGCGAGCCAGAACAACCGCCCCAACTTCAGCCCGGCCCTGTCGGTCCAACGACAACCCGGACCCGGCCAGCAGGTCAAGGTCGGGCTGCGCGCCGGCGAGCCGCCCGGGCCGTGGTGGCTGGTCATCCAGCGACAGCTCGGGCCGCTGTACGTCGACCGGATCGGGCTGGGCGTCGTCGAGTCAGGCGGGCGGGTCACCGAGATCTCGCTGCTGTTCTCCGGCCAGCTGTCCATCTTCGGCCTGACCGCGGCGGTGGACCGGCTGTCGATCACCTGGCACGGCGGCGACGTCCTGTCGATCTCCAGCTGGTCGGTCGACCTCATGGGCCTGGCCGTCTCCGCCGACTTCTCGGGACTGGCCATCGCCGGCGGCCTGCTCAAGACCGTCGACGGCGACACCACGTCCTACGTCGGCATGCTGATGGGGCGGTTCGCGGCCTACGGGCTGTCGGTCTTCGGCGGCTACTCCGACGACGGCCACGGCCACGCGAGCTTCTTCATCTTCGGCGCGATCAACGGACCGATCGGCGGTCCGCCGGCCTTCTTCCTCACCGGACTCGGGGGCGGCCTGGGCATCAACCGCGGGCTGGTCATCCCGCAGGACATCTCCCGGTTCGGGGAGTTCCCCTTCATCCGCGCGCTCGACCCGGGTGCCACACCACCCGCCAACCCGATGGACGAGCTGCACCGACTGTCGATCTACTTCCCCCACCAGATGGGCAACTTCTGGTTCGCGGCCGGCATCTCCTTCACCTGCTTCAGCCTCATCGACGGAGTCGCGGTCGTCGCCGTGTCCTTCGGCAACGGGCTGACGATCGACCTGCTCGGACTGGCCAGGATGGCCCTGCCGCGGCCGCAGGCGGCCATCGTCTCCATCGAGCTGGCCCTGCTCGTGCACTTCTCGACGAGCGAGGGCGTCTTCCTCATGAAGGCCCAGCTCACCGACAACTCGTGGCTGCTCTACCGCGACGTCCGGCTCACCGGCGGCTTCGCGTTCGCCCTGTGGTGGAAGGGGCCGCTCGCCGGGCAGTTCGTCGTGACGATGGGTGGCTACCACCCCAGCTTCCACCGCGACGGCTATCCCGTGGTGCCGCGGCTGGGGATCGTCTGGCAGATCAGCAGTGTGCTCGTCATCAAGGGCGAGTCCTACTTCGCGCTGACGTCCGAGGCGCTGATGGCCGGCATCAAGGTCGTCGTCTCGCTCGACCTCGGGTGGGTCTGGGCGCGGGTCGAGTTCGGCGCCGACGGCATCGTCTACTTCGACCCGTTCTGGTTCGAGGTCAGTGCCTACGCCCGGATCTCGGCCGGCATCCACATCGACCTCGGCTGGTTCGGCACGATCAGCTTCAGCATCACGCTCGGCGCGAGCATCAAGGTCTGGGGCCCGGACTTCGCCGGCCGCGCCGAGTTCGAGATCGGGCCGTGCACCGTCCCCATCGAGTTCGGTGGCTCGAAGGCGCTGCCGCCACCCATGCCGTGGACCGCGTTCGTCGCCAAGTACCTCGAGGCCTCGGGCAGCTCCGCTCGCACCCTGTCGGCCATCACCGGCAAGGGCACGCTGCCCACTGCCGCCGGGGGCCAGGCGGGCGCGCCGTCCTCCGACGGCACCCCGGCCCTGCCGTTCCGGGTGTTCGCCGAGTTCGAGCTCACCATCACGACGAGTGCGCCCGCGACGGCCTTCTCCTTCGGTGCCACCACTTTCCAGGTCCCCATCCTGCGGGCCGGCCAGTCCACCCGGCTCGGCCTGTCGCCGATGCAGGCCCACGACCTGACCTCCACGGTCGCCGTCCAGCTCTTCGCCCTCGACCCGGTGACGGGCGTGGCCACCCCCGACGCGCGCCTGTCCAAGCTCGTCACCGGCTTCAACTCCAGCCTCACCAGCCCGCGGTCGGGGAACGACTTCTACCCGGTCGGCGTGTGGGGCCCGCCGGGTGCCGACGTGCCGAACAAGCCGCTCCCGCAGGGTGACGTCGTCCAGGCCGGCAAGCTCGTCGTCCTCGTCGCGGGTATCGAGGGCGCTGCCGTCGGTCCCCAGATCGACTACCGCCAGGTCAAGGCGCGGCCCGAGGACCGCCGCCCCCTGCCCCTCACCGCCAAGGGCACCGACCGCAAGCAGTTCCTCAACGTCGCCAAGGCCCTGGACGACGTGCCGGTCAAGGCGATCGCGTCGGCCGACGACGCCCTGGCCCTGGCCGCCGCCCGCCTGTTCACCGAGCGCAACGGCCTGCCACGCGGCGGGCACAGCGCGGTCGCCCGCGCGGCATACCGGCTGGACCACACCGCACCACCCATGTTCGGCACGCTGACCGACGGCCTGGCCCCGGCCAACGCCGACAAGGGGGTCAAGACAGAGCTCGACCCGCCGACGGCACCCGGGCAGCGCGACCCGCGCAGCCCGTTCGTGGCCGGGCACCTCACCTCCGGGGTCGGGGCCGTCATCCGGGCCACGGGGACCACCGTCGCCGACGGCAGGCTCAAGCGCCGCCCCGCCCCGTCGATCGAGTCGGTCCACGGGCGCATGGCCCTCCACCTGCCCGTCTCGCTGACCCTCGGGGCGCCGCCCTCGGTCGCGGCGCGTGGCACCGTGCTCGCCTCCGGGTCCGTGCCCCGCACCGATGCCGTCGGGTCGATGCGTTCGTATGCCGCGGGCCCGCTCGGCACCCCCGGCCTCCAGTCACTCGTCGGCGGGCTTCGCACCGATGCTCCGCGCGCCTCGGCACGCGGCCGCCGGTCCACGGCTCGTGCGGACGCCGCCGCGACCGTCCTGCGCAGCGGCGACGTCGTCGCGCTCCAGTGCCCGGACGCGGTCTTCGACGTCGACGACGCCCGGCGTCCGCGACTGACGGTCACCGGCAAGGCCCGGGTCACCGTCCTGCAGGGACGCAGCGTGCTGTTCGACGACGACGTCGTCGACACGACCGTCGCGATCCCCGCCGGCGCCACGCACGTCGGCCTCCACGCCGACGGCGACGCCGACGCGTCGGACGGGCTGTCGGGCTGGCACGAAGGCACCCGGGTGGCGCGCCTGGGGAGCCAGACCGCGATCGCCGCCGGCTGCGTCGTCTCCTCCGCCGCCAGTGGTGGCACGGGGCTGCTCCAGTGGGACAGCGCCGGATCCGTCGCCCACGAGGCGCCCGAGGTGACCACCCGCTTCAGCCGACCCGTCCACACCGTCGCCGTAGCCCTCACCGGCACCACCCCCTCGACCCTCGACCCGACCGAGCTGCGGCTCGTCGGCGGGCACGTGGCGACCGACCGCGCCGGGGTCGAGCGCCCACCCCAGGCGGTGTCGCTCGGCGCGACCAGCGTGCTCGTGTATGCCGTCGTGCCCGACAAGGACGCCACGGCGATGTCCGTGGTGGTCACGGCTGGCTCGGCCTGGGTCGTCTCCGGCGTCGTCGGCTCCGACCTGGCGCCGGAAGAGCTCGCGGCGGTCCTGGCCGCACGCGGCCTGTCGGCCGCCACCGCCAAGGTGCTCGCCGTCGCGGGGCCGGGGTGCCAGGTCACGTGGGCCGCCCCCGGTCAGGCGCGGTCCGGCGGGCCGAGGCGACCTCGGGCATCTGCTCCCTCTCGCGCACGGAAGAAGGCCAAGCCATGACGATGCAACCGGGCCACTTCCAGCTCTACACGAAGTTCTCGCCGGCCCTCACCGCGGGCAACTACAAGTTCACGACCAACCAGAACCTCGTGGCCGTCGGCAAGGACGGAGCCCTCGGCGCGAGCGACCTGCCCGTCGCCCGGCTCGACACCCACGTCACCGTGACCTCGCCGCGCTACCTCCTGCCGCCCGACCAGGCCCTGTCGACCTACCCGCCCGCCGGCACCGAGGGCGCCTACGGCTCGCGGCTGCCGCAGGTCGTCATCAAGCGCCGCACGCTGCCCTGGGAGCGGGCGGTGGCGGGCGCGCCAGCAGGGACACCGTGGCTGGCCCTCGTGGTCTTCGCCGAGGGTGAGGCCGAGGTGCTCACCAATGTCGACGTCGCCCAGTGCGTCACCTCCGGCGTCACCCTCCCCGGAGCTCCCGATGTCGCCAAGGCCTCGTGCCTGGTGATCCGCAAGTCGATGGTCGACACGATCATGCCGACCCAGAAGGACGTGCCGCTGCTCGTCCACGGCCGCCAGGTCGACCTCGACGACACCGAGCTGATGATGGGCGACGACGACGGCTTCCTCGCGGTCGTGATCGCCAACCGGCTGCCCCTGGCCGTGACGGACTCCGAGGGCAAGGAGGTGCCGGTCAAGTACAACGCCTGCCTGGTCAACCTCGAGGGCCAGTTCGACCAGCTGCTGCCGCAGGCGCCGCCGCACCGTCTCTTCACCGACCACCTGGTCCTGGCGACCGGCTACTTCCAGTACACCCAGGCGGCCTACGACCAGAAGCTGATGGGGATGACGACGCCGGCGACGAAGACGGGACTGGGCGCCCACGGCGACGCCCTCGAAGGACCGGTCGGCCCGGCTGCGGACCC
The DNA here is from genome assembly GCF_056403895.1 of Pedococcus sp. P2_E5. Taxonomy (NCBI): domain Bacteria; kingdom Bacillati; phylum Actinomycetota; class Actinomycetes; order Micrococcales; family Intrasporangiaceae; genus Pedococcus; species Pedococcus sp. P2_E5. The sequence goes on along the minus strand of NZ_JBFUEP010000017.1, from coordinate 6,345 downwards.
GGCGGACCCTGCCGCGGACCCGGCGGGTCCCGGCGCAGGACCGGCGCCCCGGGCGGCCCAGGTCGCCACCCACTACGCCGCGACGGTGAGCCCCGAGACGACGACCAAGGCCTACACGGGGTCCACCTCGTGGGTGGCCGGCAAGGCGTCCTCGGAGGTCTCGAAGGACGTGGTCGTCTCCGCCGTCGCGGACCACATCATCCTGGCGCTCGACCCGGTGCTGCGTTTCCCGGTGCTGCTGCGCTGGAGCTTCACGTCGGTCGGCGACGCGACCTTCGAGCAGCTCATGAAGCACGTCGACAACGGACTGCTCGGCACTCGAGGTGTGACCCCCAGGGAGCCGGAGGGCCGGGCTGCCCTGGAAGTCACCGAGACCGGACACGTGGGCCTGGACCAGCGCACCCGACGCGGTGACCTGGTCCGGGCCTGGTACCGCGGACCGCTGCTCCCGCACCCGGCGGACCTCGCCAGCGCGCGGCTGCCGCTCGCCCACACCGGTGACCAGCTGCGGTCGGTCATCCCCGACGGCCGGGAGGACCTGTCGCTCGCCGCAGCGTTCGAGATCGGCAGGCTGCTCGCGCTGAGCCAGCCCTCGATGGTCGCCGCCCTGCTCGAGTGGCGTCAGCGGGACTACCAGGTGGCGCGCGGGCACGCGATCTGGGACGGGGTGATCGCAGACCTGGGCATCTCGGGTGTCCTGATGAACGCCGCGCCGAGCCTGGGGGTCATGCTGTCCCGCGCGTTCGCCGGAGCTGCGGCGTCCGCCCCCGGTGCCGTCATCGGGCCGCCGCGCCAGCTGGTCACGCCGGGCGCGCCGATGGAGCTCGGGGGTGAGGGGCTGGCGACGGTGCTCCAGCACTTCGGCCTCGACGTCGCCGCCGACGTGGACCTCCCCGTCCTCCTGCACACCCTGCGCGAGACGGAGGTGCCCCGTATGCCGCTCGCGGACCTCACCCGTCCGGCCGCCAACGCGGCACTCACCGGGGCCCTGCGCACCGCGCAGGAGCGCACCGTCACCCAGTTCGTCGCCGGCGCCCTGTCCACCCAGATCCTGACCGGACCCGGGCTGGAGGCCGGGCTCGCCGGCACACCGGGACTGCCCGGCGGCATCATCGGCGGCGTTCCCGTCATCCCCCACGACGCACCCCTCGACGAGGGTGAGGACCCGCTCGACCGGGCCCTTCACGACCGCGCCCCGCACGACCGGAGGGAGGAACCGTGAAGCTCGACGTGCCCACGATGGTCTTGGACCTGCCGCTGCGGCTCAGCGAGGCGATCGCCGTCCCCGTGACGGTCGAGGACGACGACGCCGACTCGGCCATCCCCGCTGCGCTGCGCGCCTGGCTGGTCCGGCTCCGCCTCCTGGAGGGCGTGCCGTTCGCCAACCTCGTCGCCGACAGCGAGCTGCTGCCGCCGGAGTCGATCCGGTGGTTCTACCTCGACCGCCGCTGGACCGACGCCCTGGTCATGGGGGCGCTGTCGGTCGGCACCGTCAACAGCGACGACCGCACCCAGCTCACTGCTGCCTACGACGCGATCCGCACCGAGCTGGACCAGGAGGAGCGCAACGCGCGGCGGCACCCGGGTCAGCCGCGGTACGGCGGTGCGGTCGACGCGGTCAGTGGCTTCCTGCTGCGCTCCCAGGCCGTCTCGGGGTGGCCGGGCCTGCACGTCCGGGCGATGACGCTCGACCCGGTCGACGAGGCCGACAACCGGTTCGTCCCCGAGGACGACCCCAACCGCATGCGGCTCCTGCGTCTGGAGCGGCTGGCTCCCGCTGTGCTCTTCTGCCTCTTCGACGGCATCCCCTCGGTCGTCCACGTCGAGGAGCCGCGGCAGGGCGTCCAGTTCGGCTTCGACCCCGGCGAGGTCGACGGGTCGTTCAGCTACATCCCGCGCGACGTCAACACCTTCGCGGACCTCGAGAAGCCGGGCGGCGCCCCGGTCGTCCTCGACGTGCCGTTCCGGGCCACCGAGGGCGCGACGGGCGTCATCGACATCCAGCAGGTGCAGAAGGACCTCGTCAACCTGGCGGCGACCCACGTGGGGGGCAGCCTCGACGCCGCGGAGTACGCCCTGCAGCTGCTCCGCTTCCCCTACCGGCAGGTCTTCGGTGACCCTCGCGGCGTGAGCATCGGCCTGGTGTTCAAGGCCTCGGTCGTCTACGCCAAGCAGGTCAACGACACGTTCAGGCTGGGAGGCGTGTGATGGCTGACTTCGACCTCACTCCCGAGCGGCTCGCCAAGAGTGTCTACACCGATCGCTTCGCCGCCCTTGCCCGCGCCGACGTCGACCTCGCCACGTGGAAGACGTGGGACAAGCTCCTCGTCCGTGAGAAGCGGATCCTCGTGCCGGTCGACGTCCAGGCCTATGTCGTGCCCGCCGGTGGCACCGAGCCCTGCGTCGACGTCGCCGGGGTCGACGGGGACCCGTCGCCCTTCGACCCGGGCGCCGCCCGACCGGTGGGGGTGCACCTCCACTGGGCGCTGCCGGATGCGTTGCTGCGTGGCGAGAACGACCCGGTCACCAAGAAGGTCAAGCTGCCCCGGCTCCCGGACCGGTGGGTCGTGGTCCGCACGCTGCTCCCCGAAGGTGCGCGGGCGGCATACGCCTCGGGGTGGGTCCTGGACGCCGTCACCGGCGGCGTCACGCCGCTGTCCACGTATGCCGGGACCGTCCCGCCCGGCGCGTTGCCGCTCGACGGCGGCGTGCCGATGGACGTGCTCGACGGTGGGGCCCGCGGCAGCCTGATGTGGACGGCCACCTACCTGGGCGCGATCAACCGGTTCGCCCTCCACGACCCGCTCGTCGACCTGCCGGGTGTCGAGGTGGCCCCGCACGGGTTCCACCGGGGCAAGGCGAGCTACACCGTCGCCGGCTGGTGGACCGACTCGGCCGCGGACCCGCTCGCCGGGAGCCGCGGGGAGACCAGCGTGCGGGCCCGCCTCGCCGAGCTGCGGTGGTGGGTCAGCCCCGACGGCGAGGACGCCGTGGAGTACGCCGAGGACCCCCGGACCGCCAAGCTCGAGCAGTACGCCGGGCTGAAGTCGCCCCGGACCTACGCGCCGACGACGGTGCAGACGCCGTACGCGAAGTCGACGACGACCTACAGCTCGGTCGCCCCCGAGGTCGCGATGCCCATCGCCGACGTGGCGGGGGTGACCGTGGGGATCGGCGCCACGCGCTACCACACGATGCTCCACGGCTCGGTCATCGGTGTGCCCGTGGACGGCACGGCCGGCGGCGCCGACGACCGGCCGGACCCCTCGACCGTGGCGGCGAGCCTGGGCACCGACATCGACGACATCGTGTCGGCCTTCGCGGCCCCGGCACTCGGCATCGACCCGGCGAAACGCCTGACCGCGGAACGCCTGTGCGCGGCCTTCACCGGTGACCTGCTCGGGCGGATCGGTACGCCAGACGGGCTCTCCGACCTCGCCGACCAGGAGCACGCCAACGGCTTCTGGGCGCTGCCCGGGCGCCCCGTCGCGGGCGCGAAGGCGGACCGGCTGCGGACCGAGGACTCGACCCCGTTCGGCCCCCTGGCCGTCGGCCGCAAGGGCCGGGCCGCCAACCAGCCGGCCAAGGGATCCGGGGTGCCCAAGGGCACCAAGGTCGGCTGGCGGGGTGTGGCACCGATGACGAGCGGCAAGCGCGCCACGGCGCGCGACGAGGCACCCGGCGAGCGCGGCGAGCGCGGCGAGCGCGACGACCCGGGAGCGGGGACGCGCAAGGGCGGCACCAGCACCGCGCCTCCCGCAAGTCGCGACGTCGTCCGCGCGGCACCCCGGGTCTTCCGTCCCGCCCCCCTCATGGTGGGTCTGCGGGGGGTCCACCCCTCGGCGCGGCACCACGGAGACGGGATGTTCGACGACCAGGGGCTGCTGCGCTGCCGCTTCCCGGGCGAGGTGTCGCCGTCGATCGACGGCACCGTCGACGGGCGCTCGGTCCTGCCCACCCTGGGCAGCGGGGCGGTGCCCGGCGAGGTCACCCGGGTGGTCCGCGAGGCGATCATCTTCGACGGCTACTCGGTCGGCTGGCTGGCGGCGTCCTCCGGGCGCAAGGGGGCAGAGGTGCGGGCCCTCGAGGCGCGTCTGTCCGCCGAGATGCTGCGGCTCTACGGCACGACGGCTTCGTATGACGGGTCCGGCACCGGCCTGGTCGCGGAGGCCGCCCGCGCGCGGATGCCGCGGGCGGCCGCCCAGGACTCCTGGTCGGGCTACTCACAGCTCGAGGAGGTCACGACCCTCCAGGTCGCTGCCGAGCTGTCCCGGTTCTCGCTCGTGGCATGGAGCCCGCCGAGCCCCATCGCCATCACGACGTGGCGCCAGCCCTGGGCCCCTCTCTGGCTCGAGTGGCGGGTCGAGCTCACCGGGACCGAGGACCTGGCCGGGTGGTCGCTCGTGGACGGCGACCTTCGGCGCACCGACCCGGTCGTGGGCGACACGCGGACCCTGACCGGACGCAGCCCGCTGACGACGGGGGTGGGTGAGTCGCTCACCACCGCCATGGCCAAGTGGCTGGAGCAGGAGCAGGCGCGTGACCTGGCCTCGCCCAGCCAGTCCCTGATCCCTGACCCCGACGAGGGCGTCCTGGCCGCCGTGGCCAACCTGGTCCGGCCGCTGGACCTGTGCTCGGCCTCCTTCGACGGGATCCGCGAGCAGCTGCTCGGGATCGCCTACGAGGGGTTCGTCCAACGGGTTCGGGGCACCGACGGGGTCAACCGGCCTCGCGCCACGGGCCTGCCGGTGCCGCTCTTCGGTGGCTCGCTCTCGGTGCTGGACCTGCGACTCGTCGACGCCTTCGGCAGGGTGGTCGACGTCCCCTTGGCCGAGCTCGCCCGGACGAGCACCCAGGAGCTGCCGGCTGAACCGACCGGTGTCCTGCTGCCCCCACGCATCCAGAACAGCGCCCGGTGGCTGCTCCGGCTCGTCGACCCGGCCTACGCGCTCGACCAGGACCCGGCCGACGCCCCCGAGGCCTACGTCGACCAGCTGCGGGCCGCGCTCGCCGTGACCCCGGTGTCGGGCTTCCTGCTGCCCGACCACATCGACGAGGCGCTGGAGGTGTTCGACCGCGACGGCCACCCACTCGGGCAGCTCGAACACGACTCCTTCAGCGTCGACGACGGCCCCGGCTCGGTGCGCTGGGACCCCGCGCCCGGACGACCGATCCCGCCCGACGCCGGGCCGCTGACCGACATCCCGCCCCACGCGCAGCACGCGGCCCTGTTCGCCGCGGGGCTCGTCCAGGCCGACATCGAGGCCCGGCAGGCGGCGGCCCCGCCGTCGTGCAGCGCGCTCTCGGCCCTGCTGCGCGCGATCGACTCCACGCTGTGGACGGTCGACACGTTCGCCGCCATCGGGACCCCGACGATCGCCGGGCTGGTCGGGCGCCCGGTCGCCGTCGTGCGGGCCACGCTGCGGCTCGATGCGCCCGACGACGTCGACGAGGTGCAGGTCGACGAGGCAGGTGGGCCCGCCGCGCGCAAGGCGGCCTACGCGTCCCTCGAGGCCCACGAGTTCCCGTTCCGCATCGGCGAGCTGGGTCGCAGCGACGACAGCGTCCTCGGCTTCTTCGTCGACGACGACTACACCCGGTTCCACGTCGTCGACAAGGTCGTGGCCGACTCGGCCCTGGCCTCCGGCCCACGGACCGGGTTCCTCGGCCGGCTCGGCGACACCCCGGGACAGGACCCGATCGAGCACGGCTACCTCGTCCTCGAGGACACCCTGACGATCCGCATCGGCCAGACCCTGCGCCTGACGATCCTCATGGTGCCCGCAGGCAAGGTGCACGTCACCTCGGGCATCCTGCCGCGCAAGGCACTGGAGCTGGCCGACACCTGGGTCGGCCCCGGACTGGCTGCGATGGTGCCCTCGATGCGCGTGGGACCGCTGCTCGTCGACCCGGCCGAGATCCGGCTGCCCAACGTCGCCTMGCTGGGCGGCAAGCAGCAGTTCACCCGGCGCACCGGCCCGATCACCTGGCGGGACGACCCGATCCTCGCGTCGACCACCAACGCCTACCTTCCCACGATGCCGCACGAGGTCCAGGAGGGCTGGATTCGCGTGGCGCCGGACGAGGAGGACAGCCCGTGACCGGCAAGCGGCGCGCACCCCTGGGGTCCGCGGCACAGCGCGAGGCCATGGCGGCCGGGCTGCGCCGTGAGGCGCGACGGGCGGCCAAGCGCGGCGTCGCCGCCGACCGCGCGGCGCGGGAGGCGCAGCTGCTCGAGGGTGTCGACCGGGTGGCCCTGGAGGAGGCCATGCGGTCGGTCCTCGCCGCGCGCGAGGAGGCGGACCCTGACCGGCCGCACGCTGACGCGGCGGACGCCCCCCACAC
>NZ_JBFUEP010000016.1:0-74605 GCF_056403895.1 Pedococcus sp. P2_E5 | reverse complement strand
GCTCACGGCTCTTTCTCGCCCGATGCTCAGGCCTTCGTCGAGAGCGCCAGGGCCGGAACGGAGCACACGAAGGCAGTGCGCGCCGACGCGGAGCAGACGGTCCGGCGCGCTGCTCGCCGAGCGCAGGAAACGTTCGCGAACCTGCCCATCGAGACCGAGGTCCTCTATGGGAGCGCGGGACACGTTCTCAGCCCGCTCAGTGCTCACGCTGGGCTCATCGTCGTCGGGACGCGAGGGCACGGCGGGTTCGCGGGTTTGCTGCTCGGCTCGGTGAGTCACACCGTCATCCACGACGCATCGTGTCCCGTTATGGTCGTGCGCGGCTGACCGTGGTGCGCAGGTCCTGGCGAGCGGTCATCGCCACCAACACCAGCGCAGGCACGGGCCGAAGGTCCCTTCTCGGCGGACGGGAGGCCGTCGAGCATGGGCAGCGTGACGACCCCTCTCGTGGTTCCCTTTGCTCGCGGCGACGCCTCGATGGTCGACCTCCTCGGGGGCAAGGGTGCCAACCTGGCGGAGATGACCAGGCTCGGGCTGCCGGTACCGCCCGGCTTCACGATCACGACCGAGGCCTGCCGCCAGTTCCTCGAGACCGGGGCGGTGGCCGAATCGCTCTTCGCGCAGTTCGGGCTCGACTACGTCTCCTGCTCACCACCACGCGTGCCGGTCGCTCGCCTGGAGGCGGGGCGCGCCGCAGTCCGCCCCAATGGACCGGACGACCCCGGCACACGGTGAGTCGTACAGACAAAACAGGAGAGCGCCATGACCACCACCCTCTCGTTCCTCGGTGCGGCCGGGACTGTCACCGGCAGCAAGTTCCTGGTTGAGGACGGACACTCAAGCCTGATGGTGGATTGCGGTCTGTACCAGGGGGATCGAAGCTGGCGCAGGCTCAACTGGGAACCCCCACAGTGGGCGGCAAGCACCCTCGCCGACGTCGTGGTGACGCATGCCCACCTCGACCACTGTGGCTACCTACCGGCTTTGGTTCGTAGCGGATATGGGGGCCCGGTCTGGGTCACAGACGGAACCGCTCAGCTCGGCGCAATCGTCTTGCGCGACAGCGCCCACTTGCAGGAGGAGGACGCCCTCCACGCGGCGACGGGCGGGTGGTCCCGTCACGACCCTCCTCTCCCCCTCTACACCCTGGCCGACGCGGAGAGGGCGATCGACCAGTTCCGTCCCCAGCCCTATGACATACCGTTCACAGTCACTTCCGGCGGCTCGGTGACCTTCGGCCGAGCAGGTCACATCCTCGGCTCTGCCACCGCCCTGGTGGAGGTTGGTGGCAGCAGCATCTTGTTCTCAGGGGACCTGGGCCGCCCCTCACATCCCCTCCTGCGCCCTCGTTCCACCCCACCCGCAGCGCGGACCGTGGTCATCGAGTCCACCTACGGGAACCGCAGCCACCCTCGGGGTGACGGGTCTCATGCCGTCCTCGCGGCGACCATCCGACGCACCATCGGCCGCGGCGGCTCGGTCGTCATCCCGGCATTCGCCGTCGACCGCACCGAGCTCGTTCTGCTCGCCCTGGCGCGACTGCGCGCGGCGGGATCGATCCCCGACGTTCCGGTGTATGTCGACAGTCCGATGGCCCTGCGCGCACTCGAGGTCTACAACCAGCCCGAGGCGGCCACGGAGCTGGCCGGCACGGGACTCGGTGAGCTCTCGGTCATCCACGACCTGAGGGCTGCACGGACCGCCGACGAGTCCAAGGCGCTCAACAACCCCGGACGGCCGTGCATCATCGTGTCCGCCTCGGGGATGGCCACCGGAGGACGCGTGGTCCACCACCTGCGCAACCTCCTCCCCCACCCGCGCAACTCGGTGATCCTGACGGGATACCAGGCGGTCGGCACCCGGGGCCGAGACCTCATGGAAGGTGCCCACGAGGTCAAGATCATGGGGCAGTACGTCAGGGTGCGCGCCGAGGTCGTCGCGGACGACGAGTTCTCCGTTCACGCCGACGCCGAAGAGCTGGTCGGTTGGCTGCAGGAGATACCCACGCCGCCGGCGACCGTGTACCTCGTCCACGGGGAACCCGACGCCAGTGCCGCCCTCGCCGCCCGCGTCCGGGAGGCGTTCGACTGTGCCGTCGTCGTGCCGCGGCTGGGCGAGCGTGTCCTCGCCGACTAGCAAGCCTGGGGCTCGACAACGGGCGCACAAAGTGGCGCTCACCGCCAGACGGCGTGATGCGCCCCCAAGGCGGACGCGGTATGCCGGCCGGTCACCTACCGGCATACCGTGTCCGCTCGGGTCGTCACCACACGAGTCCGGGACGGCGACCACGTGGACGCGGCGCCACGGCGTCGTTCAGCGCATGTCGAGGACTGCGACTCCTGTCAGCCTGCCTGACGCCACGTCATCCAGGGCCCGGTCCGCGTCGCCGAACGGGTAGCTGGTGACGTGGGCCGACAGCCCCAGAACCGTGGCGAGTCGCAGCAGCTCGTCCCCGTCGTCGCGGGTGTTTGCCGTGACCGAGGTCAGGTGCCTCTCGTAGAACAAGTGCCGCTGGTAGTCCAGGGCCGGGATGTCGCTGAGGTGGATCCCGGCGAGCACCAGGGTCCCGCCGCGCTCGAGGGCCTCGAGTCCGACCGGCACGAGCTCTCCGGCTGGGGCGAAGAGAATCGCCGCGTCAAGAGGAACCGGCGGCGAGGCGTCAGCCGCCCCTGCTGACATGGCGCCGAGCTCGAGCGCGAGCTGGCGGGCGCGCTCGCCGCGCGTCATGACATGGACCTCTGCCCACTGCCGGATCGCGATCTGGGCGGTGATGTGGGCGCTCGCGCCGAAGCCGTAGATGCCGAGCCGCCCGCCCCGCGGCAGCCCTGTGCGTCGCAGTGCGCGGAAGCCGATGATCCCGGCGCACAGCAGGGGTGCCGTCTGGAGGGGGTCCAGACTGCGCGGCACGTGATAGGCGTATGCCGCCGGGACGACGGCATGCGTCGCGTAACCACCGTCGGCGTCCCACCCCGTGAAGGTGGACCGCAGACACAGGTTCTCGGCCCCGTTCCGACACCATCGACAGTCCCCGCACGTGCCGCGGAGCCAGGCGATCCCTGCGCGTTCCCCGACGTGGAACCGCTGGACGTCGACACCGACTGCGACGACCGTCCCGACCACCTCGTGCCCCGGGATCACGCCGGGCCGGTGCACAGGGAGGTCGCCGTCGGCGACGTGGAGGTCGGTCCGGCACACCCCGCAGGCCTGCACGCGGACAAGCACCTCGTCGCGGGCCGGCACCGGGACGGGCCGCTCGGACAACCGGATGCGGGCACGCTGGCCCCAGGCGCCCGTGACCTCCCAGGCCGGCATATGAGTGGGAAGGCTTTCTCCCCTCGGACCTGTCGGTGCGCTTCCGCTCATGGCCTGCCCCTTCGCACGGTCGTGGCCGCCGGGCCACACCTTCCCTGCACCGTTCCACCCACGGCGTGCCGGCGACAGGGGCGATGGTCCCCTCGCTCCCACGACCATCGGCGGGCCGTCGGCGTTGCCCGGACACCGGGACCTTGGGCCCTCTCCTCCGACGCCCGGTGAGGGGAGTCTTGAGGGGCCCACCACCACGGGAGGAGAGCCATGAGAGCCAAGCCCGGCGATCGCATCATTCTCGCTGCACCGACCATCGACGGCCCGCTGCGGGACGGCGAGGTTCTCGAGACCCGCGGGGACGACGGCCAGCCACCCTTCCTGGTGCGCTGGAGCGACGGCCACGAGGGCCTGTTGTATCCGGGACCTGGTTCGGTCTTGCGGATAACGTCGGATCCCACCGCCAGCCCTGTGCCCCCGACCCCCCAGCAGCGCAAGGAACCCGGGACAGGGTCACATCCCCGTGTCCGGGACTGGCAGGTACGGGTGTCCGTCTTCGGCTCCGACGACGACGCCGAGGCCACTGCGGTGCTGCTCGCAGACTCACCGATCCACCTCAGCGCCCACGGGCACAGCCACCGCGGTGAGCGCGACCGGGTGGTCCCCGAGATCGGCGACGAGGTCGCGGTGGCGCGCGCGCTCCGGCGGCTTGCCGACCAGCTTCTCGAGACGGCAGCTGACGACATCGAGGGGATCACGGGCGAGCACGACGTGAACCTCCGGGCGCGCTGAGGACCGGGAGGACGCTGGTGCCCAGCTCCTCGTCGTCCACGACTGGTGCCTTCCCGGAGATGGCGACCGGATGCGCCGCGGCCGGCCACGACGGACGCGCCGTGGCCGGACCCGTCCTCGAAGGACTGTCCACGATCGAGGCGGCCGTCCGGCTTGCCCGGGCGGGGGCGAACGTCCTGCCCGGGTCTCCGCCCCCGGGGCTCGTGCGCCGCGTCCTGCGGAGCCTTCGGGACCCGCTGGTCGTCGTGCTCCTGTGCGCCCTGGCGCTGACCCTCCTGACGGGTGACATCAGGGATGCCGCGGTGATCGCCCTCGTCATCGTGGTCAACTCCACGATCGGTGTCCGGCAGGAGGTTCAGGCTGCCCGGGCCGTGGAAGCGTTGTCCGCGATGGTGTCCAGTCATGCGTGGGTGGTGCGGTCGGGCCAGCTGGCGCAGGTTCCAGTGGCAGAGGTGGTCCCCGGCGACCTCGTGCGGCTCCGGCAGGGTGACCTGGTGCCGGCCGACGCCGTGCTCGTGGAGGGCACGAGGGTCCAGGTGGACGAGTCGACCGTCACCGGGGAGGCGATGCCGGTCGACAGGGAGCCCGGCCCGGATCCCGGCCCGGACATCGCGCCCACCGGTGTCGTCGCGGACGACCCTGCCGGTGGGGCTGGACCTTCACCGCAGTTGTCCTCCGGGACCGTGGTCGTCCACGGTCGGGGTCTGGCACGGGTCGTGGCCACCGGCGCGGAGAGCTCGGTCGGCCGCATCGCGGCGCTGATGGTGGGGGCACCGCCCGCCACACCCCTCCAGCGACGGATGGCCAAGCTCTCCGCCCAGCTCGCCCTTGCCTCCATCGCCCTCAGCTGTGTCGTCCTGGTGCTGGGTCTTCTGCGACATGAGCCCCTCGAGGCGATGGTGTTGACCACGGTCGCCCTCGTCGTCGCGGCGGTACCCGAGTCCCTGCCACTGGTCGTGACCGTGAGCCTTGCGCTGGCGGCGCGGCGGATGGCCTCCCGTCATGCGGTGGTGCGAGACCTGGCTGCAGTGGAGACGCTGGGCTCGGTCACCCTGCTGGCGACGGACAAGACGGGAACCCTGACCCGCGGAAGCATGACGGTGCGCGAGACGTGGCTCGCTCCGGACGTGGCCGACGAACTGCTGGTCGTCGGGCTCGCACTGTGCAGCGACGCCGCGCTCGACACCGAGACCGGGCGTGCCCATGCAGACCCCACCGAGGAGGCGCTCCTTAGAACGGTCGCGGCATCGGACGTCGACGTGGCGGCCCTGAGATCGGCGTACCCCCGCATCGACGAGGTCCCGTTCGACAGCGTCCGCAAGCGGATGAGCACCAGCCACCGCACGCCCGAGGGGACCCTGGTGACCTGGCACAAGGGAGCCCCTGAGGCGATGCTTGCCCCGGGCTGGCTGCAGGACTCGGACTCGGTGCTCCAGCTGGCACGCCGCCAGTCGGAGACGTGGGCCGGACACGGTATGCGCGTCATCGCCGTTGCCGAGCACCGTGACCCGGATCAGACCACTGAATCTGGACCGCGGCTGGTGGGCCTCGTGGGACTCGAGGACCCGGTGCGCGAGACCTCTCGCGACACCATCGCCGCGTGTCGACGTGCCGGCATCCGGGTGGTCCTGGTGACTGGTGACCACCCTTCGACAGCCAGCGCGATCGCCGACCAGGTGGGCATCGGCGACGGTCGATCGGCGACGAGTCTCGCGGACGGGGCCACCATCGTGGACGAGCGCCTCGCAGAGCAGGCGGGCGTCGTGGCGCGCGCCACGCCCGGCGACAAGCATGCCCTCGTGCGCGCCTTCCAAGCTGCCGGCCACGTGGTCGCCAWGACCGGGGACGGGGTCAACGACGCACCCGCCCTGCGGCAGGCGGACATCGGAGTGGTGATGGGGATCCGGGGCACAGAAGTCGCTCGACAAGCGGCGGACCTCGTCCTGACCGACGACGAACTGGGCACCGTGGTCGTCGCGATCGACGAGGGCCGCAGGGTCTACGCCAACATCCGGCGCTTCCTCACCTATGGGCTGTCCGGCGGCGGTTCGGAGGTTTTCATCATGCTGCTCGGGCCGCTCCTCGGCACCCCCCTCCCACTCCTGCCGGCACAGATTCTCTGGTTGAACCTGCTCACGCACAGCTTTGCCGGTGCCGGCCTCGCTGCCCAGCCGGCCGACCCGTCGGCGCTGGGCAAGGGCCCTCGCAGCCCGGGAGAAGGGCCACTGTCACGAGGACTGGGTTGGCGCACCCTCCTCATCGCCCTCTTCCTGGCCAGTGCCGGCCTGGCCGCGATGGCACTCAGTCCACCGGCTGCGCTGCAGACTGCAGCCCTGCTGACACTGGGGGCCAGCCAGCTGGGGGTGGCGTGGGGCCTGCGCACACCCCGACGGACAGGCGGGGTACGGGAAGTGCTCTCCGACCCGTTGCTGCCGCTCGTGCTCGTGGCGGGTGGCATGCTCGTATCGGCCACCCTGCTCGCGCCGATCCGAGAGCTTCTGGGCACCGTGTCGGTCGGCACCTCGACCTGGCTGGTGGTCGCCGCGGCAGGCGCCGCAGCCCACGCGTTCACCCGACTCCTCCGCGCCCGTTCCGTCTGATGCGCGGTTGGGGGTGGCAGCCCCCGGCGGCACGGGACCAAGTGCCCTGTGCCGGACTGCACTGCGTGCGGATTCTGGGTGGACCACGTCCACACACCAGGGAGATGTCATGACAACCCGCCCCGAAAGCCATCGACCGGTCGTCGTCGGCGTCGACGGCTCGCCCCACGCAGCACTGGCACTCGACTGGGCCGCGGCGGAGGCGAGCCTGCGCGGCGCCCCGTTGGAGGTGCTCCAGGCGTACTCGCCGGACTACCCCGCTGTTCGGTCCGCAGGACCCGGCGAGCCGTCACCAGCGCAACCGGCTGACGCCCTCCGTGCGGCCGCGCAGGCACACTGCGCGCTGGCCGTGGAGCGCGCCCGCGACGCCCACCCCACCCTGGTCGTGAAAGGCACGTCCGTGGCGGACGACCCCGGGGCTGCACTCGTCGACGCGTCGAGCACTGCGGACCTGGTGGTGATGGGCGCTCGCGGGCTCGGGAAGGTCCGCGGGCTGCTCATGGGATCGGTCTCGGCCTACGTGACGTCCCGCGCCCAGTGCCMGGTTGTCGTGATCCGTGAGGCCGTCAGCCGGTCACTGTCCGACCTGCGGGTAGTGGTCGGCGTCGACGGCTCCCCGGATGCTGCAGCTGCCCTCCGGTTCGCTTTCGAGGCCGCCGCCCGTCGCAGGACAGGACTCACGGTCGTGCACACCTGGGACGTCGACCTCGACGACACGGCGGCCGCCCTCGCATGGTCCGTCGACTGGCAAGAGGCCGACGAGCAGGAACGCGCCGTGGTCGCGGAGGCCTTGGCGGGGTATGCCGAGGAGTTCCCCACGGTCGAAGTCCGACGACACGTCGTCCGGGGCCACCCCGTGGCGGAGCTCGTACGCCAGAGCGAGAACGCTGCCCTGCTCGTGCTGGGCCGCCGAGGACGCGGACCGGTCAAGGGCCTGGTCCTGGGGTCGGCGTCCCAAGCGGTCCTGCAGCACGCCCACTGCCCAGTCGTGGTTCTCCCCTCGTCCGGGGTCGCCCAGGACGACCGTCCCGGGAAGTCGGAACGGCACGAGTTCCACCTCCCTGTACCGCCGGTGCGTGAGCGCCTCTGAAGCAGTGCCCCGGCATCCAGCACCGTCGATGCAGGTGAAGGACCACACAGGAGGAGTCATGACCGAGGCCACGATCCAGCGTGGTGCCGTCGTCGTCGGGGTGGAGGGCAGCGACAGCGACGAGCAGTCACTGCGGGCTGCCATCGCCCAGGCACGCCGTCACCGGCGGCCGCTGCACGTCCTTCACGCCACCACCGTCGGAATCGTCCCTTGGACCCCCGAACGCCTGGACCGGCAGCGCGCCATCACTGCGACCTGCCTCGAGCGCGCGCGGGCCCTCGGCCCTGACGTGGACGTCGGCGCGACGACTGTCGTCGACGACCAGTCCGCCGCCCTCGTCGCAGCCAGTCGAACGGCCTCGCTGGTCGTCATGGGTGCTGGTCGACTCGGGAGGGTTGGCAGCGTCGTGCTCGGGGCGACGACGGGGAAGGTGGCGAGCCACGCGCAGTGTCCCGTCATGGTCGTCCCCGACGCCTCGACGGCCACCGAGACACGCGGAGGGGACGCCCCACCGCTGGTGGTTGGCGTCGATGACGATGAGCACTCGCGTCCCGCGCTGGACTGGGCGTTTGCCGAAGCATCAGCTCGGCATGCACCGCTGGTGGCGTTGCACGCGTGGTGGTGGGAAGAACCGGGTCCCCTTTCGTCGGGGATCGCCATTGATGACGGGTGGCAGGCCGTCGCCGATTCCCAACGCCTCACCATGAGTGAGATGTTGGCTGGTTGGCGGGAAAGGTTCCCCGACGTCGAGGTCCGTTCGGAGTTCACCCGAGGCGAGACCACCGCCGTTCTGGAGGAGGCCTCCGGCGATGCCCAGTTGCTCGTCGTGGGAACGCGAGGCAGGGGTGGTTTCACCGGACTGCTGTTGGGATCGGTGAGCGCTGGTGCGCTTCACCACTCGCGCTGTCCCGTCGTCGTCGTTCCTTCGATGCCGATGGACCCGTCGCTCGCTCACTCGACGTGATACCCAGACCCACCGAGCGTTTCGCACGTTCGCCATGGTGCGGGTCCGAAGCTCAGCTAACTGATGGAACCACGGCCACCGGGCAGGCGGCTCGACCCAGGGCATCCCGCACGACCTGACCCCACCCCTGCCCCAATGCCCCTGCGCCGGAGCTCGAATCGGAATCCTCCCGGGCCCCGAGCACCAGCAGCCCCGCGCGGCGCGAGGCGCGCTCCAGCG
Source organism: Pedococcus sp. P2_E5 (assembly GCF_056403895.1). NCBI lineage: Bacteria > Bacillati > Actinomycetota > Actinomycetes > Micrococcales > Intrasporangiaceae > Pedococcus > Pedococcus sp. P2_E5. The sequence continues at coordinate 65,637 of NZ_JBFUEP010000016.1, read as the reverse complement.
CCGTCGCCGCGTCCGCGCGCTCGACCCGGGTCTGGATCGCCACGGCCGGGTAGTGCCGGCGGAGATGGTCCTCGCTGGCGCCGGCCACAGCGGCAGCCCGCGCCAACACATCGCGCACCCGCTGCGCGGGAGTGTCGAAGCCGTGAGTCCCGTGCGGCCACTCTCGGGCCGGCGGCAGCGACCAGGCCACCACCACCGTCAGGGGGACGCCTCGGATCTGGGCCGTGTATGCCGCGAAGTCGAGGGCCGTCCGCGAGCTCGGGTCGCCGGTCACACCCACCGCGACCGGTAGCACACAACGCTCAGGCCCCACGGCTCCCCGGGCGACGACGACAGGGCAGTGCGCCTTGTCCGCCAGGACCATCGAGGTGGAGCCGACGGCGCTGGAGACAGGCGCATCCTGGCTGCGCTGCCCGACGACCACCAAGGCAGCATGCTCTGACTCCCCGGCCAGGACACCGGCCGGGTGCCCGGCGATGCACGTTGCCGTCATCGGCGCGTCACCCATGAGTCTGCGGGCCAGCCGGATCCCGTCGTCAAGGACCTGATTTTGGTTGGGGCGATCCTCTTGGGCGGACGGACGACGCGGCGACATGGTGCCGGCATACGGCGTGACCTGGACGATCCGGAGCTCCAGGCCACGCTCGGCCGCCTCGCGGGCAGCCCAGGTCAAGGCCGCCAGGGCGCGCCCTGAGCCGTCGTAGCCGACCACCACCGGGCTGGTGCGCAGCATCAGGTTCCTCTCCTTGGCGGGGTTTCGAGCCTGTCCTCCAACTTTGCGGTGCGGGGGGCCTACCGACCCGGGGCCTTGGTCCTGACTCATGACGGGCCGGGCGAGGCAGCAGCAAGTCCCCGTCGCAGGTCCCGGTCGCCGGTCCCCAAAGGCGGGCCCTTCGTCCCTGTCCGGTCCCCCTCGCCCGCAGGAAGGTGGACTTGCCAGCACAAAGTCACTGTCACAGACCAAGGAGGCATCGCCATGAGCACCACCCTTCGCCACCGTCATCACGTCGGCGAGGCGCAGACCACCCACGAGGTGGCCCCGGAAGCCGCTGGCAACAGGGCTTTTCGCTATGTCGCCGCAGTCACCCGCCTATCTCTCGGCTGGGTGTTCCTGTGGGCGTTCCTCGACAAGTTGCTCGCCCTCGGCTTCTCCACCGGGCGCAACCCCGAGACCGATGTCGTCGACGCCTTCGGGCCAGCAGCCTGGATCCACGAAGGTTCCCCGACCCTGGGCTTCCTCAAGTTCGGGACCAAAGGGCCGCTGGCAGACTTCTACCAGAGCTTTGCCGGTGACTCCTGGGCCAACTGGCTGTTCATGCTGGGTCTGGCCGGCATCGGGCTGGCGCTGATCCTGGGCATCGGTATGCGCGTCGCGGCAGCATCGGGCGCGGCCATGCTCGTCATGATGTGGAGTGCAGCGCTCCCGCCCGAGAACAACCCGTTCATGGACGACCACCTCGTCTACGCCCTCGTGCTGGTCCTGCTCGCAACGGCAGGAGCAGGCCGCACGCTCGGCCTCGGCCGGTGGTGGGAACGGCTGGCGCTCGTCCGCCGCCACCCTGTCCTCAAGTAGGTCCGATGCGACCTCGTCGACGAGGACCGGCGCGATGCCACCACGGCGCGTGCCGGTCCTCGTTGGTGCTGCCCCATCCGGCGGCCAGGCAACCCCGCCTCGAAGGAAGTTGAATCCCATGCCCTCAGTCGGCGGTCCCCGCACCGAAGCTCGGCCACGCGCCTTGGTGGTCTTCGAGTCCATGTTCGGAAACACCAGGGCGGTGGCCGAGGTCGTGGCACTCGCGCTCTCGCGCGACTTCGAGGTCGACCTCACCGAGTGCGGAAACGCACCCTGCCCCATTCCCGATGACGTCGCCCTGTTGGTGGTCGGTGCGCCGACCCATGCCTTCGGCCTCAGCCGCGAGAACACTCGCGACAGCGCTCGGCAGCAGGCGCCCGCAGGCAGCCACCCATCGGAGTCGGGACTCCGCGACTGGCTGGGTTGCCTCCGGCGCGACGGTCGTTCGGCCGGCCACCCTGGCCTCGTCGCCGCGGCGTTCGACACCAAGGTGGCCCATCCGCGGCTCCCCGGTTCCGCCGCCGCCGCGGCAACAAGGAAGCTCCGGCGCCTCGGCGTGAGTGTCGTCGTGGACCCCAGGACCTTCTACGTCGAAGGCATGCAGGGTCCGCTGGTCGCTGGTGAGAGCGACGCGTCGCTGGAGTGGGGTCGCGCCGTGGGCGGCTCCTGCCTTGCCTCCAGGAACGCCACGTCCAGCTGACGGCCAGCCGGTCCGTCCCGAAGCCCTGGACGCGGTCAAGAGCCCAGGACACGGTCGAAGCACTGCTGGTCAAAGCACCTGTTGCCAGGCCGCCTCGATGGTCTCCAGCGCGCGGTKGACGCTCTCGTCGACAGTGGCGGACGTGCTGATCCGCACCGCAGATGGCCAGGACTCGCGTTCGGCCGCGAGCCTCGCCCCCACAGAGAGGTCGGCATCGCTGTATCGATTCGGGACGCGACCTCGCTCCAGCAACCGGGAGGCGAGGACCTGGCTCGAAGCAGTGCACTCCAGCTCGACGAGTGGGGTGTGGAGGTCAGTCGCGATGCGGCGGAACAGCTCTCGCTGGTCGACCGTGGAGAACGAAGCGTCGAGGACAACGGTCTCATCATGGGCGACGATGTACCTCGCCTTGGACGCAAGCGCCTGGTACACGGCGGCCGTGTGGGCAGCGGAGTAGATGCCCTGCCCGAAGCCTTCCGGGTGGTGGTCCTCCGGGTCCAGACCCGCGAGTTCCTTCCGGGTCCGGTCGGCGGACAGCACTGCTGCCCGAAGCCTCGAGCACAGCTGCTCTCCCACTGTTGACTTGCCGGCAGCAGGTGCTCCCCCCACCAGGACCAGGCGTGGCAGTCCGGTACGCAGGTGACGCAGTCCCAAGCCTGCGAGCGCCTTCGCTTCGAGCGCGGCCTCGTCCCTGACCCTGTCCGACGTCGTGCTCTCACGAATAGCCGCCACCATGGAGCGCATCACGGCTCGATACGCCACGTAGTGGTTGGACAGCGACGCCGGTTCGACTGCGCCGGAGAACTCGTGGTAGTCGCGCACCAGCCGCTCGCCGACCTCTCGGGCCCCCAGCCGTTCGAGGTCCATCACCAGGCTGGCGACGTCGTCCACGACATCCATCCAGCGCAGGCGGTCGTCGAAGTCCAGGCAGTCCAGCACGCGAGGCCCCTCGGGGACCAAGAAGATGTCGTCGGCCAGGAGGTCGCCGTGGCCGTCGCGGATCCAGCCCGCTCGTACCCGCTCCTCGAGCAGGGCTGTGCGTCCAGTGATGTAGGCAGACGACAGGGCGTCGACCTCGTCGATGACCTCGTCCGACACCCGGCACGGAGCCAGTGCGCGCAAACCGGCGATGTTGGACCGCCACCGTTCCGCAAGGGCGAGCGGGCTTCCCGCAGTGCTGATCTCGGCGTTCGACCTGGCTGTCGCGTGGAAGCCGGCAATCTGCTTGGCCAGCTGGCGCAGCGGGGCCGAGACGTCGCTGCCCTCTCGGACCAAGGTCGCGAGGCGGCGCTCGTCGGGCATCCGCCGCATCACCAGAATGCTGTCCCGAGCCTTGCCCAGGCCATCGGCGACGTCGAGCACCTCCAGGTAGACGTCGGGCGTCATCCGACCGTTCAGGGYGAGTTCCCGGTGGCAGGCCGCACTGCGCCTAGCCGGTGTACTGAAGTCGAGGAAGCCGAGGTCCACGGGCTTCTTGACCTTGTAGGCACGGTCGCCGCACAGGAGGACCACCGCTGAGTGTGTCTCCCGCACCTCCGCCCCGGCGCCCCATGGAGCGGCTGGTGAGAGGTGCGCCATGGCAGACTCGCGGGCCTCGGGGATTCCCTCCGCCGACGATGTCATGAGTTCAGTGTCGCGGTGACCACAGGCACCTGAAAGGGACCTTGGACTCTGTGGCCTCCACCTGGTTCGGCCCACGATATGTGTCATGGACACCAACCAGGGGTCGTCGACACCAGGGCCTGAATCCCAAGCTCTCCGCGAAACCACCCCAGCGGAGTCGTGGGCACTGCTTCGTGAGGGCATCGTGGGCCGTTTGGCCGTCATCTACGACGGCGCACCCGAGATCTTCCCCGTCAACTACGCCGTCGACCATGGCACGGTGGTCATCCGCACGGCGGGGGGCACCAAGCACGAGGCGGCGCGCAAGCGACGGGTGGCCTTCGAGGTCGACGGCTACGACCTCGATGCCGGGGAGGCCTGGAGCGTGGTCCTCAAGGGCCGAGCCGTCGAGGTCCACGACGTGGACGAGGCGATCGAGGTGATGAGCCTGCCGCTGTTGCCCTGGGCTCGTGGGTCAAAGCCGCACCTCCTTCGCGTTGTCCCCGACTCCGTCACCGGCCGACGATTCCCGGTCGTCGGGGGCGCGAGACGGGCGTGATCTCGTCGAACCGCAGGCCGGTGGCAGGCCTCCTTGGCCGCCTGGCGCAGACGTGCGATCGCCCGCTGCGCATCGTGGCCAGCGGGAACGCCGCTGCTCCGTGGACGCTGCTCCAGCTGCTCGACGACTGCGTAGAACGGTTCGAGCTGTTCATGCTCAATGCACCTTCCGGCATACCCACGCGACCGGGGGTCACTCACGTGACCCCCTTCGTCGGCACCGGGATGCGCAACACCTCAGGACTCTCCTACCTCCCCGCGCGCCTGTCCCACGTCCCGACGCTCCTGGCCACGCGATTCGTGCCGGACGTCGTACTCGTGACCGTGTCGGCACCGGTCTCAGGTCGGTGGTCGTTGGGAGCGGAGGTCAACATCCTGCCAGCGGCGATGACGACGTGCCGTGCGGCCGGCGGGGTTGTGCTCGGCGAGTCGCGAGACGACATACCGTTCACCCACGGCGACGCCGAGCTGCACGGCGACGAGCTCGATGCCCTCGTGACCGCCCCCGCGCCCCCGCGTACTCAACCCACGGCCTCACGCATGCAGTCGGACATCGTGAGCATCGGCGCGCAGGTCGCAGCCCGGGTCGAGTCAGGGTCGACCCTCCAGCTGGGGATCGGCGCAATCCCCGATGCCGTCGTCCCCCGATTGGCCACTCGTCGCCGCCTCGGGGTGTGGAGCGAGATGGTTTCGGATGGAGTACTGGAACTGGACCGTGCCGGCGCACTCGACCGCGACCGCGACGTCGTGGCCTCCTTCGCCGCGGGGAGCCCGCGACTGATGGCTTGGCTGCACGAGAACCCGCGCATCCAGATGCTGCGCACCGAGACCGTGAACGACCCCGGACTCATTGCCGCCAATCCCCGGATGACGAGCATCAACACTGCGCTGGCGGTCGACCTCTTCGACCAGGCCAACGGGAGCCACATCGGATCGCGGCTCTACTCGGGTTTCAGAGGGCAGTGCGACTTCGTGGTCGGCGCGATGAGCTCCCCCGGCGGGCAGGCCTTGATGGCCCTGCGCTCGTGGCATCCGCGCGCCGACGCCTCTGCCATCGTGGGCCTGCTCGAAGGACCAGTGACCTCGTTCCAGCACTCGGCCGTCATCACCGAGCAGGGAACCGCCGAGATCATGGGATGGGACGCCCAAGCCCAGGCCAGACACTTGATCGAGCATGCGGCCCACCCGTCGGTGCGCCCCGAACTCTGGGAGGACGCCGCTGTTCTCGGCCTCGCCGAGCAGCCGGCCCTGGGGACCTTGACGGAGCCATCGGGCAGCCAGGCACGAAGCGGCTCACTGCGGCCATAGAGAGGCCAACGCTCAGGCCGTGGCCTCTGGCACGACCACAACAGGGCACGCCGCATTCTGGAGCACCCGCCGGACCGTGGGTGAGCCGATGAAGTCGGGGCGGGGCCGTGGGTGGCGGGACCCCAACACGATGAGCACAGCGTCAGCGGCCGCGGTCAGCACCGCGGCTGGAGGTGGTCGACGGATCGACACCCGACTGACCTGCACGTCTGGATACTTCTCGCTCCATCCGGCCAAGGACTCTGCCATCGCCGCCTCCTCGTTCCCGATCAGGGTCTGCCACCTGTCGGCCGGTGTGAGCGCGCCACTGAGCCCGATGCGGTCATTGGCGTGCCAGGCATGTACGGCGGTGAGGCGAACACCACGCAGGTCAGCCTGCGCAAAAGCAAACCCGATCGCGTCGTGGGAACCGGAGCGTTCGTCGACACCAACCACGACGCGGCGGGGCTGGTCAGCCGTTTCCGGCGTGCGGATCACCGCAACCGGGCAGCATGACGACGCGGCCACGGACAGTGCGGTAGACCCGAGCGACCCGGGACGAAAGCCGGACTTCCCGTGGGATCCGACGCAGACGATGGCAGCTGACCGCGACGCGCCGATGAGAGCCGACTCCCCGGAACCGTCCACCACCTCCGTCGTCACCCGCATCGTGGGATCCAGGGTGAGTACCCGTTCCTTCGCCGACTCGATGATGGCGCTGGCACGGTCCCGGTCGGTGCGCCGTCCGTGCGCATGGATCAGGTGCACCCCGCGTCCTTCGAGCCGTGCTGTCTCGACCGCCCAGTCGAGCGCGACCAACGACTGCTCCGAGCCGTCCGTGCCCACGACGACCGCACCTCTGGGCCCTGTGTGCCTCACCATGTCCTCGCCTCTCGTCAACGTGCCTTTCGCACCAAGCCTCGCGTCGGGGGGACAGGACGCACAGGGCCCTTGGTCCCGCGCGGGACCAAGGGCCCTGTGCGTCGCGGCGCGACTGCCGCAGGCTGGGCATATCGACAACGAAGGGATGGACGATGTTGGTCTCTGACGTCATGACCGCGCCGGCCCTGAGCGTTCGCCGTGGCGCGCCCCTGTCTGACGCCATCAGGCTGCTCGGGAGTGCGGGCATCAGCGCTCTACCCGTGGTGGACGATGAACGGCGCGTCGTGGGGGTGGTCTCCGAGGCAGACGTCCTGCGGGAGCCCCTTCCGCTTGACCCTCGGGCCCACCTTCGACCCACCGAGGAGACCGTCTCCCACGACCGGATCGTCGACGAGGTCATGACGGTGGACCCGGTGTGCGTCACGAGGCAGGCAGACTGCGCAGAGGTGGCACTGACACTGGCCGACACCGGCTGGAAGAGCATGCCCGTCGTCGAGGACGGGCGGCTGGTGGGCGTGGTGAGCCGAAGCGACATCCTGCGCTCCTTGTCGGTCCCGGATGCGGCTCTCAGCCTCGCCGTGCACGCCGCCTTCGCGGCGGCAGGGCACCCGGAGTGGGTCGCGGTTGTTCGGTCAGGACACGTGACTGTCGCTCCCCCGCCACATGACCTGGCGGAGGCGGCCATCGGGACAGCGTCCACCGTGCCCGGGGTCCGCAGCGTGCAGCTCGGGCCGTGGAGCCAGGACCCCGACCGCGAGATGGGGTAGGAGCGATGAAGGCGACTCGCGTGGTGGCGTGGGTGCCGACCGACCCGTCCGTCCGGGTGATGGCGAGGGCCACGGCCGAGGCGGCCGCGCGCGGTGCCCACCTGCACGTCGTGTCACCCGCCCCTCCCGTGCCCCAGTGGTCGTCGTGGCGCGCCGCTGCGCAAAGCCTCGGCGTGACAGCCAGGTGGACCGTGGTCGCGGACGAGCCACAGAGCGGGGGTATGCCGGCCTCCCTGCTGGCGGAGACGGCGCGGGCTTGCCTCGTGGTCACCGATGCCGGGTCCCTGCGCTGCGGGACCAGGGCGTCGCCGGACTGCTGGTCGCTCACGCGACAGGCCGACGTCTACGTGGTCGCCGGGGGCGACGGCGGCGTGCGCTCACGGACGCGCGACCCAGCCGTCGTGGTCGGTGTCCCCGACGTCCCGGACGCCGGGGACCTTCTGGCGGTGGCTCGCCGCGAGGCCGAGCTCCGCCACCGCCCGCTCATCCTCGTCCATGCCCAGCCCGCCGCCCTGGCCGGCCGGGAACACAGCCTGGAACACCGGTGGTTGGGCATGCTTGCCGTCGCCGGGCCGCCCACAGCCCCACCCGTGGGTACCCGAGTCGTGGTCACGCGTCGTTCAGTCCTGGAGGCACTGCGCGACCACGTGGACAGCGAGGACGTCCTGGTCCTGGGCGTGCACGCCCCCGACCGGGCGTCCGAGGATCGTCTCGATGCCTTGCTCGAGGCACCCCCTTGCGACCTCCTGCTCACGTGCACTGCCCTCTCGGTGGACGCGGACAGCCACCTGCGGCTAGTGGGCGAGCACCTCGCGGCCGGAGATCTGGTCTGACCTGACCCGGATCCATACGGCAACGGCGGCGTCGCCGACCTGCCAGGACCCGTCGTTCAACCCGTCGAGCTCCGCCGCGAGCGCGTCGTCGTCCACCACGGAGGCCGTGCCCGACACGGTGACGCTCCAGCCCGTGGCAACCGCCGCGTCGTAGCCGTCCACCTCGAAGCCCATGGGGTCGTGGTCGGCTGCGGCCTCGATCTTGGAACCCCCGCTGGTGCGGAAGTAGACATCCATGCCGCGCACGACATGATGGACCGGCAGCATCACAATCTCGCCGTCACGGGTGAACGCGACTCTCCCGACGGGTACTGAGCGGATTCGCTCGAGGCACTCATCGGTGCCCATGACCCGCAGACCGCTGTGGTCGGTGGGGACGTCGGTGGCCATCGTGTCCTCCTACTTCTGGGTGTGCACGACAGCCAGTGGGCAAGGGCGGTCGTGGTGGAGCAGGCCCTGGCTCACCGAGCCGAGCATCAGGCCGGCAAAACCGCCGTGTCCCCGGCTGCCGACGACGATGAGCTGGGCTCCGTCGGCAGCCGCGACCACGGCCTCGACGGGCGTCTGGCGGGCGCAGACCCTGTGGACGTCCACGTCCGGGTACTTCTCCACCCACCCGCTGAGCGCGTGATCGAGCAGCTGCTGCGCCCCGGTGCGCACCTGGTCGATCTGGTCCTCGCTGAGCCAGGGGACGCCAATCCGGTCAGGGGTGTCGACCCACCAGGCGTGCACCGCAGTCAGCGGAGCCCGGAGGGCAGAGGCCCGCTCGAAGGCGAAGCCGACGACCGCATCGTTGGCCGGCGACCCGTCGACCGCCACGACGATGGGATCGGTGTTCGAGCAGCCGAACTCACGGTCGACCACGACGACCGGGCAGGCGGCATGCGCCACCACCTGGGCGGAGGTCGAGCCGGCGATGGCTTCACCGATCGCGGTGTGGTGGCGGCGGCCCACGACCACGAGGTCGGCGCTTCGAGATGCCTCCACGAGGGTTCCGGCAGGGGAACCGAGCGCGGAGTCGACGGTCACGGTTGCTCCCGGTGCGTGCGCGGCAGCAAAGCTGCGGGCCTCGGAAACGAGCTCCCCGGTGAGGTCAGCCGGCCACGGTGTCGCGGCCCCGAAGCCGGGTGCGGCGTTGTAGATGACCCCGCGGGCGACGACCATGTGAAGGGGTGCGTCGAGGCGCGCCGCCTCCTCACGTGCCCAGTCGAATGCGGCGCTACCCGTTCCGAAACTGTCGTAGCCGACGACGACGGGGCGGCGTGAGACCTCGGTGCCCATTGTGTCCTCCAAGGGTTGCTGTTGGCGTCCTAGGGCCAGCGTTGCAGCGTKGGCGATGCGAGCCACAGGGTCATAGGTCCCGGCGTCCCCTTGTCTCAGACGGGTCCCGCCACCGCAGCCACCCCGGCCACGAGCCTGTCGTCACGCGCCTGCGCAGGCACCAGGAGGACATCGCAGGCAGCAGCCTCGATGATCCTCTGGGTGAGGGAGCCCGGAACTGGACCCTGCACCCTGCCCGAACCCCGGTTGCCGAGGACAAGCAATGAGGTTGGTGGGCATGCCTGCAACAACGCCTCAAACACCGGCGCCACGGTGACCAGGACCGTGAGCTTCGTCAGAGCCGCCGGCACGTCCTCGAGGGCCGTCGCGCAGTCCTGCGTCGCCCGGGCGACGGCAGCCCCGACGCGCGGCTGTCGCGGGAGGACCGCCCACACAACCACGAGGGCTGCTTCGCGCCTGACTGCCTCCTTCATCGCATAGGCGAAAGCGTTACGTGACCACGACTGGGCATCGAGACCTACCACGACGACGGCATGTTCTGCGTCGCTGCTCACAGGTCCGTCGGGCGCTGCCAGCAACAGCGGCGCGGCCGCGGCATGAGCGAGCTGCAGGCTCGTCGACCCCAGGGAGAAGGCGCGTTGGCCGCCCCTGCCGTGCCCGCCGAGCACGAGCAGTTCGGTGGCGGTCAACAGGGCGGCCAAGTCTGGTGCGTCCAGCGGGAGGACGAGGGCACGAGCACGCACTGCGGGGTCGGTCTCACGAGCCCAGTCCAGGCCCCTGCCCGCCGTTACTGCGGCCGTGGAGACGGCATCCTGCTCGCTGCGAGCCATCTCTCCGAGGCGGTCGGATCGCAGCTCGCTCGGGACCGGGACAGCCAGGATGATGAGCTCCTCATCCCGCCGCACTGCTTCGCGGGTCGCGGTGCAGACGGCCCGGTGGCTGTGCCAGGAACCATCACAACCGACAACGATGGACCTGGGCGTCTGCTCTGGCATGGAGTACCACCACCCTCGCTGCCGGCCCACGATGGTCGTGACCGGCTCCACGCCAGCATGACGGTCCTGCCTCGACGTCACAGGGGCATTTGGTCCCGGAGTCTGCGCACCGTGGTGCGGTGGGGGCTCGATCCCCCGGGTTGACGCCTGCTCACACCGACGACGAGTGGCCCTGGGGCGTCGGTCCCCCCGCGCGAGACGCCTGGCTGGCGACGTAGACGGCCGCCTGGGTCCGGCTTTCCAGGCCCATTTTGGCCAAGACCGACGTCACGTAGTTCTTCACGGTCTTCTCGGCCAGGGACATCGTCTCGCCGATCTGTCGGTTGGTGAGACCCTCGGCGATGTGCTGGAGGATCCGACGCTCCTGTGGGGAGAGGCCGGTCAGTCGGGGATCTTCGACGTCGTGACCCCACTGGGCACGCAGCCGGGTCACCACGGCGCTGTCCAACAGGGTCTCCCCCGCCGCGACTCGACGGATGGACGCCACCAGGTCGTTGCCCTTGATGTCCTTGAGCAGGTAACCCACCGCTCCGGCCAGAACGGCCGACCTCAGGGCGTTGTCGTCGTCATAGGACGTCAGGATGATTCCTGCCACCGACGGGTCGATGGATCGCACGTCGCGACACACGTCGATGCCGGACCCGTCAGGCAGGCGAGCGTCGAGGACCATGACGTGGGGTCGCAGGGCGGGGATACGTCGAGTGGCTTCGCCTGCGCTGGCCGACTCACCCACCACCTCGATGTCCTCCTCGACCTCGAGCAGCTCCCGAAGGCCGCGACGGACCACCTCGTGGTCGTCCAGCAAGTAGACACGAATCACCGTCGTCAGTCCCTCCTCGTCGTTCACCAGCGTAGGCCCCATCTACAGCGAACCGTCGCGCATCACGGCGACCGGAAGGTCCGCCTGCCGCAGGATGGCTCGACTCACGGAGCCCAACATCAGTCCCGCGAACCCGCCATGGCCCCGCGAGCCGACGACGAGGAGCCCCGCATTCGCTGACTCAGCGAGCAGCGCTTCGGCGGGTCGACCTTCCGGCGTCCGAGGAATGGTCACGACGTGGGGGTGTCGTTCGTTCGCCTGCGAGACCGCCTCCCTGACACACGCCGCTGCCCCCTCGTACTCGGCGGCCAGGCGGTCCGCGGCCCGAGCGGGATCCGCCCAGAGGTCTCCCATCCACGGCTCGTGCTCCGGGCTCGACCAAGCGGAGACGACAACGAGGTCCGCACTGGTGGCGTATGCCATCGAGGCCCCGAACTCGAGGGCGCGCAACGACGCCCGCGACGAGTCGACTCCCACGACAACCGGGTGATCAGGGCCCAAAGGTCGCGGCTCGACCCCCTGCACGACCACGACCGGGCACCGCGCGTGGGCGCTCAACGCGAAGGAGACCGAACCCAGGCTCTCCACAGGGCCGGTCTGCTTGCGTCGTCCCACGACCACGAAGGCCGCCGACTCCGAGTGCATCACTAGCTCAGCTGCCGGGCTGCCGACCGCGCCCTGGCTGTGGACCGCCAAGTGGGGATGGTCCCGGCAGACAAGGTCTGCCCCCCGCCGCGCCACCTTGGCCGCCCTGTGTTGCATGGCCGACGTGCTCGGCAACATGTTCCCGGATGCCCAAGGCAGGAGAGCGGGAGGGTTCGCGGCATACACAACCCTGAGCTGCAACCCGCGGGCATCGGCCTGCGATGCGGCCCAGCGCAGCGCGTTGGTCGCCTCGGGAGACTCGTCGTAGCCGACGACGGCAACGGCGCGCCCTGCACCTGCACCCAGGTCGCGCCGAATCGTGCCCGCCTCTGTGTGGGAGTCGTCCATGCCCCCACCCTCGTGTGCTGAGCCGTGTGGTGGCAGGGCCCAAAGTCCCTCAGTCCTCGACGGGTCTCTCGGCGAGGGGGACCCGCCAGGTGAGATGCGTTCCCGTGGACGCACCAGACTCCAGCGAAAGGGACCCCCCACGCTTCTGCGCGCGTCGCGCCAAGTTGTCGAGACCGGACCGCACCAGGTCCGCCGGGATCCCGCGCCCGTCATCAGCGACGCTGACCGTGACTTCGCTGTCGACGTGAACGGCGACGTGGACGGCCGACGCCGCTGCGTGCCTGGCGACATTGCTCAGTGACTCCCGCAAGACGGCCAGGAGGTCCGCGGCCAAGGGCTCGGGCACGGTGTCGGTGCGGCCGGACAGCCGCAGCTCTGGAGGGAAGCCAAGGGTCACCGAGGCATCGCGGCAGATCGTCGAGATCTCGGTGGTCAGCACCCGCGCACCCGGCGCTCGGTGCAGGGCAAAGATGGTGTGCCGGATGTCCCTGATCGCTGCGTCCAGCTCGTCGACGGCAACATCGATCTTGGCGCGTGCGCTCTCGTCGCTCGTCCGGGCCGCGGACTGCAGGGACATTCCCGTGGCGAAGAGGCGTTGGATCACGTGGTCATGCATGTCACGAGCGATCCGGTCACGGTCCTCGTAGAGCTCGGACCGGGCCCGCTCGCTCTGGGCACTGGCCGCCCCCAGCGAGACGGCCAGCCCCTGTGCGAAGTTGGCCAGGACGGGGAGCTGGTCCGAGTGCTGCTCGTGCGACCAGTCCAGCAACAGGATCCCCATCGGCCGGTCCCCCAGGGCCAGCGGCACCAGCGCCCTGGTTCCCTCCTCTCCGAAGGCGGTGCTCCGGGCCTCCAGGAGCATGGCGGCGCGGACCTCGGGATCGCGGACCGGGCTGCCCGGCGAAGGCCGGTCGGGAGCGGCGGAAGTTCCCGCACTCGCGGCGTCTGAGCTCGCCGAGGCGACGACGAGCAGGTCGGCTTCCTGCTGCAGCGCGATGGTGCACGTCTGGGCGTCGGTCAGCTCGCACACACGCCGCGCAACGTCGGCGAGTACCTCTTGCTGCGCCTGTCCAGCGAGGAGTGACTGGGTGGCGTTGCGGATCACCTCACCCCAGAGCTGCTGCGACCTGGTTCGGTCGTAGAGGCGCGCATTCTCGATAGCCACACCTGCCGCAGCAGCCAGAGCCACGAGAATGGCCTCGTCGTCCTCGCTGAACTCCTTGGCGGACCTCTTGTCCGTGAGGTAGAGGTTGCCGAAGACCTGGTCGCGGATACGCACGGGAGCACCGAGGAAGCTGGTCATGGGCGGGTGGTTCTTCGGGAAGCCGTAGGAGTCGGGATGCTGCGCGATGTCTGGCACCCGCTGCGGCTGCGGGCTCGTGATGATCAGGCCCAACAGACCGTGGCCACGCGGCAGCGTCCCGATGGCGGAGCGTTCCTCGTCCGTGAGGCYCTGGGTGACGAACTCGACCAGTTCCTCCCCGCTCGGACCGAGCACCCCCAACGCTCCGTACGTCGCGTCGACCAGCTCGCAGGCAGACACCACTATGCGGTGCAAGACCTCGGCGAGGTCAAGGTTGGAGCTCACGGCGACCACCGCGTCGAGCAACKACCCCAGCCTTTCCTGGGACTCGCGAGCACTCCCAGCCCTGGCACGAAGTTCCTCGACCAGGTCATCGAGGTCGAGTGAGGACAGCGGCCATCGTGAAGCCTCCGGCGGCACAGGTGAGCCGGCTGCCCGAGTCCCAGAGCGCTTCCCAGTCACGCACGCAGCGTATGCCGTGCCGGTCGGTTCGGGCAGCGCATCCCGGATTGCCTACCTGACATCCAGTTCCTGGTGCATGCCGTTCGCGTAGTGGTTCCGGAGGTTGCAGACGAGCTCGTACCGGCCTGGGCCGAGGTCGACGGTGGTCCAGCCCACGGCGCCCGAGGCCAGGCCTTCACCCGAGTCGGGCCCACAGCCGTTGGACGCTTCCCCCAGGCTGAGGGACTCGTCGACCTGACCGTCCGGGCCGGGAAGGCGCTCGCCCTCGCTGGCACCCTGGTCCAGGGGCAGCACCACCAGCTCATGGGTCCGCCAGCCGACGTTCTCCGCCACCAAGGTCACGCGTCCAGCCGCGACCGTCGCCGGCAGCACACTCAGGCGCATGGGCGTACCCATGGGCACGGCCCCACCCATCACTCGCGTCATGCCCATGTCCGACAGTCGAACCCTGACCGCGTTCCCCGACAGTGTCCTCGGAGCGCGGCACGTGAGGGCTGAGTAGTGGTAGCCGCCTCCGGAGCCGCCCATCATGCCTCGGGACGACTGACCTCCCGAGCAACCGCCCAGGGCAACGCTTCCCGCGACCACACCGATGGCGAGGCGTCCCACGAGTGCAGGGTGTGAGGCCATGTGAACAGTCCATCCGTTCTCCCGGGGTCGGGACAGGGGCGATGGTCCCATGGACTCGCAGAGTCGGGACCAAGGTCCCTGACGAAGGATGGCCCGACATGGGACAAATGAGGTGTCGCAACCGGCAACGGCGGCGACACCGGTGGAACCCACCACCCTCGGTCCCAGGGGAAACCCTTGGGAAGCGCCCTTGACGAGGGGATGCGGTACGTGGCACCCATCGGCCAGCGTGGCCACGTCGGCCACACAGACGAGGCCCCGGACGATTCTCGAATGGTCCGGGGCCATCGCCATGTCGCACGGTGCAAGCAGGAGCCGGAGCGGACGTCTCCCGTCCGACCACAACGGCCATCGTGTGGCTCGCTCGACGCGACTGACCTACGGGGCCTGGAAGCCCCGAGGCGGCCCTCCGAGGTTCGCGATCGACCACTCCACGTACGCGTGAACGGCTGTTGGCAGGGTCATGAAGATTCTCTCCTCCCCCACTCTCGCAATGAATCCCGTGCGCTCGAGGTCGCCACGGAGGTCGTGCTTCACCCGCGCCATGGCGAAGACCATCCCCCGTCGGCCGACCTCGTCTCGCAGCTGCTCCAGGGTGTCCGCCGCGGTCAGGTCGACTGTGACGTTGGCCTCGGCGTTGAGCAGGAACCAGTGTGTCGGCGCGGTGACGAGTCGATCGCCGCCAGAGCGCGCCTCGTGAAGTCCTGTGCATTGGCGAAGAACAGTGGCGAGTCGTACCGGTAGACCACCAGCCCGGGGACGGGGGTGGCCTGCGGGTAGTCGTCGACGTCGTGCATGCCGGCCACCCCGGGGACGTAACCCAGGATGCCGTCGTGTGGTCGCGTGACGCGGTGCACCAGGTCCAGCACCGAAAGGGCAACGGCGACCAGGACCCCTTGCAGGGCCCCGAGCAGGAGGACTGCGGCCGTCGTGCCGACAGCCAGCGCGAACTCGACACGACGAAAGGCGGCGATGCGTCGGAACTCCGACACGTCGACGAGACGCAGCGCGGCATACACGACAATGGCCGCCAGGGCGGCCCGCGGGAAGGCGGCGAGGGCCGGTCCGAGGAATGCGACCGAGAGCACGACGGCGCCCATCGCCACCAGCGAATGGAGCTGGCTGCGACTGCCCAACGAATCACCGATGGCCGTTCGGCTTCCGCTGCTGCTCACGGGAAACCCTTGTGCCGCAGCGGAAGCCAGGTTTGCCGCACCGAGGGCCAGCAGCTCCTGGTTGGCGTCGAGACCAGCCCTGTTGCGGGTCTCGAAGGCGCGCGCGGTCAGCACGTTGTCGGAGAAGGCGACCATTGCGATTCCGAGCGCCGCGGGCAGGAGCATCCGCAGGTCCTCTGCCCCGAGGTGCGGCAGCTGCCGTGGCGGAAGGCCTCGCGGGACGCTCCCCACCACTGCGACACCGGTCGTGTCGAGGTGGAAGACGGCAACGACACCAGTAGCCAACAGCATCCCCATGAGGGGCCCGGGAGCCTTGGGCAAGTAGCGGCTGACAAGCAGGAGGAAGACCAGGACCGCAAGTGCCAGAAGTGCTGTGGGGACGTCGACCCCTCCCAGGTGACGAAGGACGAATCCAACCTCTTCGACGGGTGTGTCGCCCCGCACTGTCAGACCCGTGAGCCTGCCCAGCTGGCTCACCGCCATGAGGACCGCCACTCCGGCCATGTAGCCGACGAGCACTGGCCGAGAGAGCAGGTCTGCCAGGAACCCCAGTCGCGCAACCCAGGCGAGCAGGCAGATGAGGCCGACCAGGCCGGCGAGCGCTGCGGCCAGGGCGGCGTACCGAGCCGGCTGCCCGACGGCGAGTCCGGCCAGCGCCGTGGCAGTCATCAACGCGGTGGTCGACTCCGGCCCTACCGAGAGCTGCGGGGACGACCCCAGCACGGCGTACACGAGCAACGATGCGCCGGCGGCCCACAGGCCTGACACCGCCGGTAGCCCGGCGACCTCGGCGTACGCCATCACCTGCGGGACGAGGTATGCCGCGACCGTGACCCCGGCCAGGAGGTCACCGCGCAACCAACCCCGCTGGTAGCCGCGCAGCATCGCGATACCGGGCATCACCGCCACAGGCCCTCACCGCCACCGGTCATCAGCGAAGGGAGAACGGCGGGTACTCGTCGGTGACGAGGAGGAACGCATAGGCCTGCACACGTAGTCCCCATCGGGCGACGCCGACGACGAAGTCGAACAGCCCCGTTGGGAACTTGCCGGTGAGGAGGATCGCGAACCAGGCCACGACGACGCAGCAGACGGCCGCGATCCACAGGAAGAAGAGGACGACGTAGTGAGGAATGGCGAGCAACCACTTCACGAGCGGAAGCCACCGGTTCAGGTCACGCTCGACGTCCGGATAGTCGATCCCGAGGTGCACCCCCTGCTCGTCGACCGTCGACGGGTACTGGTCGGTCAGCAGTCCGAGGTAGGCGCCGATGCGCGTGCCGAAGCGGGTGAGCTCCACGGCGAAGTCGAACCACCACCGCGGGTACCGACGCCGGACGACGATCATGAGGAGCGTCGCCAAGAACAGGCCGCCGCTGATGCCGCCGCTCGTCCTGCTGACCACCTCACCGCTGTGGTCGTAGAGCGTTTGCGTGGTGCCCGCGGTGAGCACGCCGCTGACGATGGCRATGGGGACGACCAGAACGAGCCGGAAGAGGGTCGTCAGTCTGTTGCGGTCGGCCGCGTAGTCGACCTCGAGACGTGCCGGATAGACGGTCGATGTGGTCATTCTTCCTCCAAGGCATGGTTTGACGAGCCGACCAACGGCAGGACTTGCGGAGTGCCGGTCTGCGATCGCCCACTGGCGGGTTCCTCGAATGCGGCGGCCGTCTCTACCAGCGTGCGCAGTGTCTCTGCGAAGCGAGCCGCCGGGGCGCCGTCGACGACGGCGTGGTCGAAGCTGATGGTCAGGGGCAGCATCGCTCTCGCGACGACCTCCCCGTTCCGGACCACTGGCCTGTCCGCGACGCCACCCACCGTGACCGTCACGGTCAACGGCGCGACCGGGATTGCCCAACCCCAGTTGCGCGTGAACATCCCCACCGACGTGACCGCTACCGCTGGGCCGAACGTCGCCGCGAGGCGTGGTCTGCTGGCGGCCAGGCGGATCCCCGTCCGTCGCAGTGGTCCGGGCATCCGCATGAGTGCACGGGTGAAGCCGCGCGGCTGGTGTGACTCGGCCGGGCCGTGCTTGGCGCGTCGCAGGGCCTCGGAGATGTCAGAGCAGGACCGACGATCCGCGTCCTGGAGTACCACCACGTCGAGGACGGTGCGCCCTTTCCAGTGACGTTCCACCGTGGCAGCGACCTCGACGCGGTCGAAGTCCAGGATGTGGTTCCCGGCCTTGCGGGAGTTCACTCGAGGGTGCAGCGCGACGGCCCGCGCGACACTCGCGATCACGAAGCCCGTCCAGGACACGCGCGGCATCGCAGCCTCGATGCGCGGCTTCACATCCGTCACGTCGAGTTCGAGCAACGCGTGGACCTGAAAGCGTCGGCTGGCCCCCGCCAGCCGGTCCAGCACTGGCTGGCGCTCCTGTGGCACTGGCCGCACCGCATATCCGCTCCCATCTCGGCCGGTCGTCATCGAAGGCCCTTCCAGAGGGTCCGCTCCCAGGCACGGGGGTCGTTGACCATCTGTGGTTCCAGGTCGAAGCGCATCGTGGCCCGGTGATTGGGGTTGTACGCCGACCAGCCGGGATCACCGGTGCTCGCGAACGCGACCCAAGCCGCGTGCATCGCATGTGCCAGCTCTTGCGGGGGGTTGCTCCCGAGCAGCGGTCCGAACAGCGGCGCGTCAGAAGTGGCGGTATCGAAGACGAATGGCACCTCGAGCGCATGGACGGCACCGAGGCCCGGTGAGGGCCAAGCGAATTCGTACATGTAGGTGCGCGAGGTCGCGGAGGTCTCGGCATGCGCGTCTGCGAGTCGGATGGCGGGGATTCGCATCCACCAATCGGTCTGGAGGGTGGCGAGCAGGTCTCCGGGCCCGGTGTGCGGGTACCGCTCTCGATAGGCACGGAGCGCAGCGGTGGCCGTGAGCCCGTAAGCAGCCAGGCATTGGTAGCCGTTGTCGCGGACTGGTCCTGTCAGGATCTCGTCGGTGATCTGACCGATGGCGCCACTGGCCACCAGCCACAGGCGCCACTCGTCGGTGTTCGTACCGACGATGAGGTCGACATGCCGTGCCGAGCCGGCGGCGATCCGGTCGATCGGGGGACCCGGCAGCACCTCACCATCGACCACGGGCTGCCACGGCATCGTGCTGGTCACGACGGTCTGGCCCCAGCGCTCGGGGTCCGGGTCACTCAACAGCTGGTTCTTCAGCTCCGCCTGTGCCACCAGAAGCCGCTCCACCCCAACGCCCGCGATGGCCTCCCGGGTGCGTGCCACCCCCAGCTCGTCGGCAAGGAAGCCGGCGACGCGCAGGGCGTCGTCAGCCGACATAACGTTGTGGGCGGCACCACTCTGCAGGATGGCCCGTCGGAACAGTCCTTCGGCCCGCGGCATCGCAAGCAGCGCACCGATGCTCATCGCGCCGGCCGACTCGCCGAACACGGTGACGTTGCCCGGGTCGCCACCGAAGGCGCGGACGTTCTCCTGCACCCACTCGAGGGCGGCAACCTGGTCGAGCAGGCCAATGTTGGCGATGCCATCCGCAAGGTAGAGGAACCCCTCGGCACCGGGGCGCCAGTTGATGACGACACAGACCACACCATCACGCGCGAACGTGCTGCCGTCGTATGCCGCCGTCGTGCTGAGCTCGAACATCCCACCCTGGATCCACACCATGACCGGCAGCCCGACTGCACCCGGGTCGGGCGTCCAGACATTGAGGTTCAGGCAGTCCTCGAAGCCTGCTGCCCGCTCGACGCCGGCGAAGGCACCCGCGACGTCCTCCCAGTCCTCGCTCGCTCCGCCACTCGGGCCCCCCGTGGACGGTGGAGATACCTGCGGCGGCTCCGGCCCCATTCGAGTCGCATCGCGAACCCCCTCCCAGGGCGTTACCGGCTGAGGCGGACCCAGCCTGTTTGCACCGAACGGCGGCGCCGCATAGGAGATCCCGAGGAAGGCATGGCCACCCTCCACAACGGTCCCCAGCAACTCCCCCCGGGACGTCCTCACTGCGCAGTCCATGCCGCTCATGCTCGCCGCGACCAAGGAGCAACACCACGGGCCAAGGTCCTGCATCGGGCCTACGCGGGCTCCAGCTGGTCGGCGAAGTGGTCGGCGAAGCCCCGGACCGCGTCCCACTCCGTGTAGACGTAGTCTCGGGACGTGTCGATTCCGAGGTGGCCCGGCTTGCCCCGCACGATCTTCTTCATCATGTGCCGCTTGATGAAGCCGTAGTGGGTGTAGAGCAGCGCACCGCCGAAAAGCGCAGTCTTGTCCGGGCGCCACCCGGACTCTTCCGCGAACTGCTCTAGGTACCCCTCGGCCTCCTGGGTGTCTCCATGGGCGGCGAGGCTGACGGAGAAGAACGCCGAAGGGAGGCGAGCCAGGGTGCTGCGGTTCTTGCGGACGAACTCGAGAATGCGTTTGTCGTGCCGACCCATGTGGATGGACGCACCGAAGATCACGGCGTCATAGCCGTCCAGCTGGGGGTCCGACAGGCTCGCAATGTCGACGACCTCCGCGTTGTGGCCTTTGTCACGCATGACTTCCGCGATGACCGCGGCGATCTTGGCAGTTTGTCCCTCGGTTGTCCCATAGGAAATCAGCACCTTGGCCATCGTGGCCGACCTCCTTCGACTGGACCGATCAGAGCCGGGCCGGATGCGCGTCTATGCGCGTGCCGACTCCCAACCATGCTCCCGCTCGCCCAGGGTGCGACCCAGGGACCTTGTGCCCCTCCTGTCACGCCAGCACAGAGCTGTTGATGACCGTGGAGGAGAGTGGCCGCCTGTCGGCGTGGCGCTGGCCAGACAAGACCAAGGTCTGGACCACCGCCGTCATTGCCGACGGATCTCCCGGCGCCAGTCCGGATGGGGTCTTCGTCGCCGTGCCTGCGCAGCGCCGTGTCGCCCTCCTGGACGCGACGACCGGCAAGCTGCTGCGCCCAACGATGGAGCTCCCGGGTTTGGGCCCTCGCCGAGTGACGTGGGAGGACTCGGCACACTTCCTCGCCTCTGACCCGGATGCCTTGGGCGATGGGGTCGCGAGGTGTGCCGCAGCCACCGGCTCCTGCCAGAAGCTGGACCTGGGCGACACTCCGGTGGTGATCGCGCGATGAGGGTCGTGAGGGTCATTGACGGTCTACCGGCCCGGGTGGATCCTCAGAGCTGAGGAGCCGATCGGGGACCAGAGATGATCAAGTCGACGCGCCTTTCGAGGGTCGGTGCTGTGTGCGCCGTTGCCCTGGTTGCCTGCTTCCTGCTGGGCGGCATCTCCATGGCTTCAAGCGGAGTGGAGACGCTGATCCCGGAAACCGGAGAAGCTGGCCTCACGTGGATCGCGGACGTCGACGCGGCCGGCGGACTCTTCTACGTCGGGGCCTGGCTCATCATCCTCATGGGCTTCCTCGGCATCGTGGCCTGGGTGGGGTTCTACGACGTCCTGAGGGATGGCGGCAGGGTGATGGTGCTCGCCCCCATTCTCGGGGCAGTCGGGCTGACGTTGGTCACCTTGTCGCACCTTCTCCCCATCTCGATGGCGTACGAGCTGGTACCGGCCTACACCGACGCCGATGCGGCGTCGCAGGCAACGCTGGCAACGACTTTCGACACCTTTGCGGCGACCGCGTTGGTCACCAACAGTGCAGGAAACTTCCTGGGCTGGGGCGTGGTGATACCACTGTTCTCCGTGGCGATCCTGACGACCCGAGCGCTGCCCCGATGGATCGGATGGCTCGGCATTCTCGTCGGAGTCCTCGCCGGATGGCTGGGACTCCTCTCGCCTGTGTCGAGCGTCTTCGAAGGCATCTCGAGCATCGGCTTCCTCGCATTCTTCGTGTTCATGGCCAGCATGGGCGTCGCCATCCTGCGTCAGCGCTCCCCTGTCGCGTGAGCGCCGGCGACTGACAACAGCGACCCCGGACAGACTCGTGGCCCCCCTGGCTCAGGGGGCCACGACCGCATCTCTCAGTCCAGTACGCCACCGATGGCCATGACCCCGTCCGGGTCATAGGTGCGGATCGCCCTCCGCAGTCGCGCGATGGTCACCTCGTCGTAGGCATCGGCGTAGTCCGCCGGGGTGAAGGTGAAGTTCGGCAGCCGGTAGCCGCCGGTCCACGGGCGCATGGCCTCCAGGATCGCCGCCGCATGGTCCTCGACTCCGGGGATCTCGGCGATACCGACGATCAGGAGCGAGTAGGCAACCTCACGCGACGCGAACGCGCTGGGGTGCTCGCCACCCCGGGCAATCGCGCCGCCCATCTGGCGCACTTCGACGAGCACCTGCGGCGACGCCGCACCTGGTCCCGTCAGCGCGAGCAACTCGTCGATGGCGTCTTGAGGGAAGTCCGTGAGGACAGCCGCCGCCTCGTATGCCGGCGTGGGGTCCAGGGGGTCGGTGTGCACGGAATCGATTGCGGTGTATGGCTTGTGGGCAACATCGTCGAGGATCACCGGAGCCGCCTCGCGCATCGCAGCGAAGTGACGCTGTCCCTCTCCGGCATCGCCGGTCCACACATAGCGCACCGAGAGCGTGAGTCGGCCGGCGAGCGCCGGTGGTACGCCCGGCATGTCCGGCAGCCGGAAGAGCGCGAAGGAGGTGGTGGCCAGCTCGGGGAGGTCGTCCGACCAGGCCCGCCACTTTGCGATGACCGTCGCGGCGTCCGTGCCGTCGAACCACAACGAGCCTCCGTAGAACATCGGCTGGTGCACCAGGTCGAATTCGATCGCCGTGACGATGCCCAGCATTCCCTTGGCGCCGCGGAGGGCGAAGAACAGTTCGGGATGCTCACTGGGCGTGACCCGGCACAGCACACCGTCGCCCGTGACGACCTCGATGGCACGCACCTTGTCGATCGCGAGCCCGTAGGTCCGCGCCATCGGCCCGAGGCCACCGCCAGTGGTGTAGCCGACGATGCCGACGTCGGTGATCGAGCCGGACAGCGGCGCGAGACCGAAGGGTGCAGCGGCCTCGACGACGCGCAGCCACTTCACGCCGGCCCCGACCCGAGCCCAACCCTCGGGGTGGACCACGACCTCGTCGAGGCGCTTCGTCGTGACGAGGAGCTCGGTGAGGAGGTCCGCAATGGGGCCGTGTCCGGTGGCCTGCGGTGTCACCCGCAGACCGTGGTGTTCCGCGAAGCGGACCGCCTCGACGACGTCCTGGTCGGTCTCCGCGGCCACAACGGCTGCTGGCCTGACGGGGACCGCCACGTTCCATGGCGAGACGAGCGCGTCGTACTCCTCGTCTCCGGGAACGGCGACAGTTCCCTGCGTCCGCGCGTTCAGCTCCCCGAAGGGCACACGGCGTTCGAGCGGGGCGGGCGATTCGGCGATGGTCATGATTCCTCCGGGTCTTTCGGTGTGGTGGTGGAGCACCACCGTGACCCCGGGGTCTTGAGACGAACTTGGCGTCGGCTTGAGCCGCAGCCGTCAACTCCCCTGTGCGCCTGGCCGCGGCGAGAGGAACAGCCGCTCGGGGTCCGCTGCCCCGCGGATGTCGACGAGGCGCTGCCACGAGTTGGTCGGCCAGCCGCGCTGCTCGTCCACGTCCGCGTCGGCCATGAGGAGGTATGCCGATCCCGTGGCCCACGGTTGGAGGGCCTCGGTCACCCGGTTGGCGTCTTCCCGCACTGCCGCCCACCCCCCGCCTTGGTCGAGGCCCACGCAGAGGACCAGGAACGACCCATCCATGCGGTCCAGCGCGCCGCCGCGCGGGGTCGGCCGTGACACTGCTCCGCCGAGCTGGCGCAGCTCTACGAAGAGCAGTTCTGACCCCGATCCCTGGCCTGCCGTGGCAACCAGCTCCTCCACTGCCCGTTCGGGAAGCGCGTCGACCAGAACGCTGCTTGCATAGACGGCCGTCGGCTCGAGGGGGTCGAGCTGGAGCTGCGCGACGGAGGCTGCAGAGCGCTCGCCGAAGGTGTCGATCTCCGCGCCGAGGGCCCGCAGCGGCGCGAGCACCTGCGTGGCGGCCTCGCGCCCCGCAAGCACGACCGCGTCGATCATCACGAGCCTGCGTCCCCGGACATCAGCCGGAAGCCACGGCAGGTCGGGCGCCTGGAAGAGCCGGGCGACGCTGGTGACCTGGTCCGAAGCGGCTGCGGCCCACGAACCCCACGCCGTCAGCACCCGCTGGGCGTGGGTCCAGTCCCAGGCGAGCATCCCGGCATACACCGTGCTCACGGGGAGGAGGTCGAACTCGAGCGCGGTGACGACACCGAAACCGCCACCACCGCCGCGTGCCACCCACAGGAGGTCGCTGTCGACCTCGTCCGTCGCTCGGACGAACGTGCCGTCCGCCAGGACCAGCTCGACCGCCGTGATCGCACTGCACTGCAGCCCGTGCTGGCGGGCGTACCAGCTCAGCCCGCCCCCGAGCGACGATCCGACGACGCCGACGCCGGGGCTCGACGTGTGCAGCGCTGCGAGGCCGACTCGGCTGGCTCGCGCCACGGCGTCACCCCAGAGCACACCCGCGCCGACGCGCGCGGTGCGTCGCGTGGCGTCGACCCGCACCTCGGTCATGGCCGAGGTGCGCAACAGGACAGCATCGCCGAGGTGGCCGGCGAGCGGCGGTGCGCCATGGCCGGTGCCCTGAGGTGCGACCTTGAGGCCGGCGGACGCCGCCGCGCGGAGCACCGTGGCGACCTCATGAGGGAAGGCCGGATAGGCCACAGCGGCGGGATGGGAGTCGGCCTGGAGGTTCCACGGCATACGTGCCTCGTCGTATGCCGGGTCCCCGGGAAGGTGCACGGCGCCGCCGCACAGTCCGCGCAGGAGCTGCGCTCCTGACGGAGCGAGGGATGCGGACTCGGGCACCATGGGAATCCTCACGATCGGGGCGTACCACGATGACAAGGACGACTTGAGGGCAACTTGAGCCCCTTCGCGGGAGCTTGTCGGCGGACATCCGCAGCCGTGGTGACGCAGGCAGCTCTGGCCGATTTCATGGCGGCCCCCCTTGCACCAACTCGAGCACGGCACGCACCGTGCCTGGCGTGAGGAACAGGCGTTGGGCGACCTCATTGACGTCGAGCCCGCTTGCAGCGAGCTCGGTGACACGCCGCTGGCGGCTCGTGATCCGGGGAGGGACACCATCCACCTCGGCGCTTCTCTCTCCCCGCTCGACGAGCGCTGATACCGCGTCGCGAACGACCACTGCGGCCCCACACGCGCGGGCGGTGGCGAGAGCGGCCTGCAGGAGGGGCACCGCCTCCTCCTGGGCGATCGCCTCGGACCGCCCAAGAGCGACTTGGGCACGAGCCTCTTCCAGGACTGCGCACGTCCCCGAAAGGACCTCGACGGCCTCGCGGAGGTGCGCTGCCCCCTCAGCGCCGCGCAGCTCTCCCAGCAGGCGCAGCGACGGCCCCAGCGCCGTGGGCGCACCCCAGGCTCGCAGGAGGTCGACCTCCTCCTGAGCCAGCGCGACCGCTTCGTCGGTGCGCCCGAGCGCAGAAAGCGCCCGTGCCGTGAGCCCACGCCACGGAGCCCAGGCCGGGTTGACCGCCGGGGGGTTGTCGACGGAGGAGGTCAGCTCGCCGAGGGCCTCGGATGGTCGGCCCTGCTCGATGAGCAGCCGAGCTGCGGCCTCCCGCATCAGCCTGCCGCCCTCGCCGACCCAGGGCAGCCCGCGTCCGTCCTCCAGGCTCGCGGCGGCGGCGTCCAGGTCGCCCAGGTCGGTCAGGACGCCGAGAGTGAAGGCCGCGGCGTACGTCGACGTGATCCCGGAGATGCCCCACACGCGCTGCTGTTCGACGGCGTCTGCCAGCGACTGCAAGGCGTCATCGAGCTGGCCACCACGCCACTGGGCGAAGCCTCGCCAGAGGTTCACCGAGAGCGCCGCAAACAGTCCGCCCGTCGCATGGGCTCGGGCAAGAGCACGGTCCCAGAAGTCGCCCAGCTCGTCGTCGGCCAGCAGCAGCACGTTGGCGGCCACGATCCAGAGCAGCCCGTTGTCCACCGCCAGGAGGCGGTCCCCCGCCAAGGCGAATCGAGCCAGTCGCACCGCACCCTCTCGATCCTGTCCCTCGCGCAGCAGCTCGTAGGACAACGTCGCGGCAAGCATCCGGGCCCCGTCGCCCTCACCGGAGACCTCGGGCACCGGCCCTGCACGGTAGGAGTCAGGCGGCAGGCCGTGCATGAGGCCCGTGATGCGCTGCAGCGCGAGCAGGCCCTGCCGATCGTCGTCGAGGTGGTCAGGGAGGTCTGCTGCTGCCGCGCGCGCAAAGGCTGTCGCTATCCCGGGAGGGGAGACGAACACCTGGGTGCGGGCAATGTCCATCGCCAGGAGCGCGCGCTCGTGCGGCTCGTCCATGGCGGCGTATGCATCGCAGAGATGGGCGACACCCGAGGGACCGTCGACCAGGGTTTCGACGCGTCCGAGCTCGACCAGCACCCGAGCACGATCGGGTTCGGACACCGGCTCCTCGAGCGCTCGCCTCAATAGCCCGACACCCGCATCGGCAGCACCTCGCGAGATCGCGGTCCCAGCCGCTGCCCGCAGCAGCGCCACGGTGGCGGCACTGCCCCGGTGTGGTGCCCTCAGGACGTGAACCGCGACCTGCTCGGGCCGCGCGCCGAGCTTCAGCAGCACCTGCGCGGCCCGGTCGTGGTGCAGCGCCCGCTCGCCGGCCGAAAGGTCGTCGTAGATGGCGTCGCGGACCAACGGATGGACGAAGGTCAGGTGCCCGTCGTCCGTGAGGATCTCGCTCCGGCTCAGGATGTCGAGGGCGGTGGCCACCTCGTCCTCGGCCAGCTGGGCCAACGCTGCCACCGTCGGCACGCCCGCGGCCTCGCCCAGCACCGCGACTGCACGCGCGGCGGCCGTGACTGTCGGCGGCATCCGGCGCAGCCGCAACGTCACCAGGGCCGACACGGCACGAGAGCCGACTGCTCGCACGGTGTCGACGTGGGAGACGTCGGGCCGGACACCCTCGTCCGCCAGGGCGCGGAGCAGCTGCCGCAGCAGCAGTGGGTTGCCCGATGTCATGCGATGACAGGCTTCGATGAACGCGTCGGCCCCGTCGCCGAGCCGTGCCTGGACGAGGGTGGCTGCCGCTTCCGTGGACAGCGGCGCAGGGCGGAGCAGGGTGACCGACGTGTCCAGGGCGAGGTCCGCCAGCAATGCGTCGTCAGGATGCTGTTCGCCCGTCCGCATGGCCAGCACGACGAGGGCGGGGAGCCCTTCGAGTCGCTTGACGAGGTACGCGAGATACCGAAGCGAAGCGCTGTCGCACCACTGGATGTCATCGACGCAGATCACCAGCGGTCCTTCGCTCGCGAGGTTCACGGTCAGCCAGTAGAGGCCGTGGAGGACGGCAAAGCTTCCGTTGTTCGAGGTTTCGTCGGCCGCCACCTCCTCGAAGACCGGCCTCGCAACCGCGGCTGCGCCGCCGAGCAGCCTGTCGCGGGCTGCCAGGTCGCTGGTGCAGGGTTCGAACAGCTGGCGCACCGCCCCGAAGCCAAAGGAACGCTCGAGCTGGCTCCCCCGGGCGGAGAGCACCCGGACCCCAGCCGCCGTCGCCAGACGCATGACCTCGACGAGGAGGCGCGTCTTGCCGATGCCAGCCGGGCCCTCGACGAGCACGCAACCGGGGCTCCCGTCGCCCAGCTCGTCCACCATCCGCCGCAGGGTGGCGACTTCCCGCGCACGGTCTACGAGGTCGGACGAAACAGCTGGATCAGGGGACCCTCCTGCGACAGGCGGCTCCCCCACACGCGGCTCCCCCACTGGCAGCCCGACCCTGCCGCGCGGGGCTGGTCCGTCGAGGGCTGGGGACTGGGCGAGGACCTCGGCCTCGAGAGCCCGCAGGGCTGGCCCGGGATCCACGCCCAGCTCTTCGGCGAGGGTCTCGCGCGCCCTCCGCAACGCCGCCAGCGCCCCTGCCTGCCGCTGTGCTCGGTACAGCGCAAGGGCGAGGAGCCGCCATCGCTCCTCCCTGAGCGGGTCCTCAGCGACCAGTGCCTCGAGCTCACCGATGACCACGGCGGCGTCCCCCAGCCGCAGCCTCGTCTCGAGCCGACGCTCGCGGGCCACCGCGTGCAACTCGGTGAGGCGCAGGGCTTCGGCCTCGACCCAGGGCTCGCCCAGGTACTCGGCATAGGCCGGACCCCGCCACAGCCGGAGGGCCTCGTCCAGCGCGCGCATCGCATCGGCCGGCGCGAGCCCCGCCGAGGAGTCCAGGGCTCGTTCGAAGCACCAGGCATCGACGGAGTCGGGCGGGAGCCGCAGGACGTACCCGGCAGCCTCGCTTGCGATGACACCGTCGCGCTGGCGAGCCACTGCCTCGGGTTGGAGGCAGCGTCGCAGATGGCTGACGTACGACTGGAGGGCGCCGGCCGGGTTTGACGGTGGGTTGTCGCCCCAGACGCACCCTGCGAGGCGCTCGGCAGAGACGACCTGGTCACGCCAGATCACCAGCGCGGCGAGGACGGCGCGCTGGCGCCGCCCGCCAAGATCTACGACCGCACCATCGCGGGTGGCCGCGAGCTCGCCGAGCACTCGGAGTCGCATCGTCGTCCCGAGCTCCACCCCGCTCCCCAGTCTGCTCCGTCACGCAGGTGGCGACCGCCCGAACGGGCGTGGTCCAGCGCACCCTTCAAAAGCCACCCGCAGGACCGGATCAAGAGTCCCGCGGGAGGATCGTCTCGGCAACCCCCGCCGCCAGCCCGCCACCAAACCCAGCCACCCAAACACGCCACACCTTGTGAGGAGAAGCACGATGAACCCACCGCTCCAGATGCGGCTCGTGATCGAGGCCGCCGACTACGACGAGGCGGTGCGGTTCTACCGGGACGCGCTCGGCTGCCCTGTGGAGCTCCAGGTCCACGGAGACGATGGCGAGAAGGTGACCATCCTCGACGTGGGCCGAGCCACCCTCTAGATCTCCAACCCACGCCAGGTCGACATGATCGACCGCGTCGAGGTGGGCCGCCGAGTCAGCCCACGCCTGCGCGTCGCGTTCGAGGTCGCCTCTGTGCGTTCGGTGACCGACCGCCTCGTCAGCGCCGGTGCCGAGCTGATCGCCGAGCCGACCACCACACCGTGGGACTCGCTCAACGCCCGACTCCAGGCGCCCGCCGACCTGCAGATCACCGTGTTCGAGGAACTCGGTCCCGCCACGGTCACGCCACCTCGGCCAACCACTTAGGTCGATGCTGCCCCTCCGACCCTGTCGACGGGTCGGTCGCCGGTCCCCTGCGACGCTAGCCCGCCCGCGCCGCGACGGCCTGCCAGAGCACCACGAGCGCAGCCACGGACCCCACGGCGACCAGCGTGTAGACCGTCAGGTTGATGGCCCGCTGGTGCGCCTTGAGCAACAGGCCGTCGAACAGCGTGTAGCGAAAACGCTGCGCCCAGTGGAAGAGCGCGAGCACGCAGACGCCGAGGAGCACCAGCGCCACCAAGGGGTGCCCCAGGACACCCAGCACCCGTTCTCGGCTGGGTTCTGACACCCAGCCGAGCGGTGTGGCGAGCGCGAACAGGAGGACCAGCACGGGCAGGAAGATCGCCGCCATGACGCCGCCCGCACTGAACAGCAGCCACAGCACCGGCTCCGCACCACGCCTGGCCATCATCGCATCACCAGCCAGGCCACCAGCGCCGACACCACGACCCACGCGGCATACGCACCGCCTGCCACTGCCGCCGGCGGCAGCCTCCGGCCACCAACCCGCACCACCATCGCTGCCGGGGTGAGGTTGAACCACGTGACCGCATGGAGCACGAGGAAAGCCAGGGTGACCACGTCGAGCACCACCACCCACGGCGTGCAGGCCCAGTCCAGGAACGCCCGGTACTCGGCCTCGCCCTGCGCCACCGCCCGAACGAGCAGCAGCACCAACACCACCGCCCAGGCGACGAACACGGCACTGATCTCGCGCAGCACGAAGAAGGCATAGCTCCGTTTGTGCAGCCACCACAGGATGCTGACCGGCCTCCGATAGGTGGGTGGCCCGCTTCCCGGTCCTTGGTATGCCGCGTCACCGCGGGTGCTCATCGCGTCCCCCGAGGCAGCACGAAGCTTTTCAGGGACTGCAGGGCCGCGGTGAGCTTGTACCGCTGGATCGCGCCCGCCGGGTCGACACCCTTGGGGCAGGCTCGAGTGCACTCGCCGACGAAGGTGCAGCCCCAGATCCCCTCGGGGTGGATGAGCAGGTCCATGCGAACGTCGGCGCCCTGATCGCGGGAGTCGAGGTTGTAGCGCTGTGCCAGGGCAATCGCCGCGGGACCGATGAAGTCGGGGTCGAGCCCGTACACCGGGCAGGCCGAGTAGCAGAGCATGCAGTTGATGCACATGCTGAACTGCGAGTACTCCTCGAGCTGCTGCGGCGTCTGGAGGTACTCGCCCTCGGAGACCGGCCTCTCCTCGTCCCGCACGATCCACGGGTTGACCTGGGGGAGCTTGCGCATGAAGTCGCCGATGTCCACGACAAGGTCACGGATCACCGGGAAGTTGGCGAGTGGCTCGACCTTGATCGGCCCCGGCGCGTGGTCGACCAGGAAGGTCGCACAGGTGAGCCGGGGCTCACCGTTGACCGTCATGCCGCAGCTGCCGCAGATCCCCATCCGGCAGGACCAGCGGTAGGACAGGGTGCCGTCCCGGTGGTCCTTGACGTGGTTGAGGCCATCGAGGACGGTCCAGTCCTTGCGCAGCGGGACGTCGAACTCCTCGACGGTGGGCTCGGCGTCCTGGTCGGGGCGGTAGCGCGTCACCTGGAGGGTGACCGTCTCGGTGGGCGTTGCCGTGGTCGTGCCCGTGCTGGCCGTGTCAGCCATGCGCACTCATCTCCCGTACACGCGTTCGCCGGGCGGCCACCGGGTGAGGGTGACCGGCAGGTACTCGATCTCGGGTGTGCCCCCTGGTCCGCGAACGGCCAGCGAGTGGGCCAGGAACCGCTCGTCGTCCCGTGCCGGGAAGTCGAGCCGCTGGTGCGCGCCGCGGGACTCCTCACGCTTGAGGGCCGAGGCGAGGATCGCCTCGGCCACGTCGAGCATGTTGGACAGCTCGAGTGCCGCCACGAGCTGGGTGTTGAACGCCAGACTGTGATCCTCGATCGCCACGGACTCAGACTGCTGCTGCAGGTCCCGCAAGGTCGCCGCACCCTTGGTCAGCGATGCCTCGGTGCGGAAGATGCCCGCGCTCTCCTCCATGACGTCCTGCATGGCGGTCCGGACATCCGCGATGCGCACCCGGCCGTCGCTGCGGTCCCGCAGGTCGCGCTCGAGCCGGCGCACCTCTTCGCGCGCCTGGGTTTCCACTGCCGCACCGGGATCGGTCGCACCCGCGGCATACTCGGCAGCTGCCCGCCCCGCGCGAGCCCCGAAGACGAGGCACTCCGGGAGCGAGTTGGAGCCCAGCCTGTTCGCGCCGTTGATGCTCACGCACGCCGCCTCGCCCGCGGCATACAGTCCAGGCAGTGGCGTCGCCCCGTCGATGTCGGTGTGGACCCCGCCCATCATGTAGTGCACGACCGGCCGGACCGGCACGAGCTCTCGGACCGGGTCGATGTTCTCGTACTTCAGGCACAGCTCGCGGACGAACGGCAGCTTGGCGTCGATGAGCTTCGCGCCCAGGTGCCGCAGGTCCAGATAGACGACCGGCCCGTATGCCGTGCTGCCGGTCCGCCCCTTCTCCTCCTCGTGCACGAAGGCCTGGGAGAGCCGGTCGCGCGGCCCGAGCTCCATGCTCCGCAGGACCGGATTGGGGTCGGGCTTGCCGAGGTCGTAGTCCTGGAGGTACCGGTAGCCGTCCTTGTTGAGCAGCCAGCCACCCTCGGCCCGGGCGGCCTCCGTGATAAGGATGCCGGTGAACGGGAGCCCCGTCGGGTGGTACTGGACGAACTCCATGTCCTTGAGCGGCACGCCGGCCCGCCAGGCCAGGGCCATGCCGTCACCGGTGTTGATGTTGGCGTTGGTGGTGAAGGGAAAGACGCGCCCACAGCCACCGTTGCAGAGGATGACCGCCTTGGCGGTGATGGCCTCGATCCGCCCTGTGGACAGCTCGACCGCCACCACTGCCTGGACCCGGCCGTCGTCGACGAGCAGCCTCATGACGAACCACTCGTCGTAGCGCGCCACCGCCGGGTACTTCAGTGAGGTCTGGAACAGCGTGTGGAGCATGTGGAACCCGGTCTTGTCGGCCGCGAACCACGTGCGCATCCTCTGCATGCCACCGAACGCGCGCACCGCGATGTGGCCGTCCCGCTGCCGAC
Source organism: Pedococcus sp. P2_E5 (assembly GCF_056403895.1). Classification (NCBI taxonomy): domain Bacteria; kingdom Bacillati; phylum Actinomycetota; class Actinomycetes; order Micrococcales; family Intrasporangiaceae; genus Pedococcus; species Pedococcus sp. P2_E5. The sequence goes on along the minus strand of NZ_JBFUEP010000016.1, from coordinate 33,608 downwards.
TCCAGGGACAGCCCCAATGCTCCAGCTGCAGCAGCTCGCGAGGAGCCTCGCGCACGAAGGCCTCGACCGCGTCCTGGTCGCAGAGCCAGTCGCTGCCGGACACCGTGTCGTAGATGTGCTCCTCCACGCTGTCGCCGGCGGCGATCACTCCCGCAGCGCCACCCTCGGCCGAGACCGTGTGGCTGCGCATCGGATACACCTTGGAGACGATCGCGACCCGAAGCTGCGGGCTGGCCTCGGCGATGGCGATGGCCGCGCGGAGCCCGGCAGCGCCACCGCCGACGATCAGGACGTCATGGTCGGCGTTCATCACGTCGCCCGGTACGGTGCGGCCGGGAGCTCTTCGGCGTCATCCAGCATGGCGCCTCACTCGCCCCGCAGCTCTTCGTCGACCAACACCCTGCCGTTGTGGTGGACCACCCGGGTGTGGACGCTGCCGTCGTGGAAGGCGTCGCGAAAGTCCTGGCAGCCACAGGCATAGTGCAGGTGCTCGACGACCATGCCGTCGTCGTCGCGGTCGGTGTAGCGCACGCCGGCCATGACCTTCCCGCAGGGTGCGACTTCCCCGGTGAAACTCGTCCTCGTCGCCACGACACACCGCCTTCGCGCAACTACCTCCAGCATGCTCCCCAGCGGCGGCAACGGGAAGGGCCGCGAGCGGGAGGGCAGGGACCGAAAGGGGGTCCACGACCAGCCATGACTGGAGCGGCCGCGAGCCGGACGGAGTATCGGGCTCGGGGCCGAGCCCACCCTGGCAGCGTGAGCGACGCGTCGGGATCCACCAGGAAACCCGCGCCACGGCGCCGCGTGTTCCCGCTTATGCCACGATGCCTCGAGGTGCGGTCCGCGTCGCGGGACTGCGCTGTTTGCATCTGCTGTTGGACCGATCGCGGTGCCATGTTGTCTGCGTGAACGGTCCCTTGGGAGAAGGCGCGCCTCAAGCCTCGGGCGGATTGCCGGGCAAGCCGCGTGGGACATTGGGGCGAGCCCTGGTCCGCGCCATGGTCACGTTGCTCGTGTGCGACGTGGTCGGTGGCTTCATTGCCGTCGCATCGGGCGTCGACACGTGGGACCACGCGTGGGGCTTCGACACCGAGTACACGGTGCCGCTCCCAGTCGGCGTGGTTCAGCTCGCCCTGGCTTGGTTGGCCGGCCGCGACGTGCGGCCTCCCGTTGGGTTCATCGCGGCCCTGCTACTCAGCGCGTTCTGCCTGACCAGCCTGTTGTTCGGGTCGTTCGACGGTGACCTCAGGGGGAACATCGCGTCGGCTGGGTGGTTCTCATGGGGAGTGGTCTGGGGATTCGTGCTGCTCCTCGTCACTGGCGTCGTCGGTGTGCTCGCCGCGGCCCAGGCGAGGCGGCTCCGCCGGCATCCCTGATGGCCCGAAGCGCAGGTTGGCAGCTCAGGTCCCGTGTCGATGACCGGCCAGGCGAGACGCCATTCGGGGCCTTGCCCCTCATCACAATGGGGGGCTTGCCGACGCGCTGAGGGCAGGTACGTTGAGGAGATGCGGACCATCAATCTGGGAAAGGCGGAGGGGCTGCCGTCGGTGGACTGGGACGCCGTTGCCGCGAAGCTCGACGCGGGTTCTGCGCCGGCGACCGACGCAGCGAACGCCCGCACGACATGGTTGTCCACCATCAACGAGGACGGCAGTGCGCATGTGACCGCCGTCGGTGCGGTCTGGGTGGACGGCACCTTCTGGTTCCAAACCGGCGGCGGTACGCGCAAGGGGCGCAACGTCGCGCGCGACCCGCGCTGTTCTGTTGCGGTGTCGATCCGCGATGCGGACGTGGTGATCGAGGGTGACGCAGCGCGGGTGACCGAGCCGGACGTGGTGGCACGCATCGCGAAGGCGTGGGCCGACAGCGGGTGGCCGGCGGAGCCTGACGAGTCCGGGTCGGGCATCACTGCACCGTTCAACGCACCGTCGCAGGGACCCCCACCGTGGAACGTGTACCGCGTCGAACCACGCTCGGCCACCGTGGTCATGGCGACGGAGCCGGGCGGCCTGACCCGCTTCGACTTTTGACACCTCGCCCACACCGGCTCCCGACCCATCAAACCTTTGCTGGTCACCGGTAAGGGTCGGTGATCCTCCGTAGGTCGCTGAGGGCTTCGCGGAGCTGTTGCATGCGCTCAGTGCCGAGGTGCGCGCGCCACTCCTCCTCGATGCGTACCTCCTCGGCGCGGGCGTGCCGTATCGCCGACCTCGCGCGAGCGGTCATGCGTACCAAGCGGGCCCGGCCGTCGTGGGGTGCTGACGCGACGGCATACCCTGGCGAGCTGCGGGCCATGGACTGGCCACGCGGCATACCCTCCCGCGCCCACCGTGCCATGGCTGGAAGCGGTGGACGCGCGGATACTGGCAGGCATGAGCGGACGCCTGGGCCAATGAGCGGCGACAACGCCCCGACGGGCCGGCCACACCTTGAGGACCTGGTCCACCGTGCTCGCACCACGCTGAGGGACTGGACGGACACGACCCACACCGATCCGGGTGTGGCCCTGTTGGAGCTGTTCGCCTACGTGGGTGAGCTCCTCAGTCGGCACGCCGACGAGGTCGCGGCCGAGGCATATCTGGGTACCGGACGTCGCCACCGGTCGGCGGGTCGTCGACACAGCATCGAGCTCGAGGTCGACGGGCAGCAGTGGCGTCAGGTCACCGACCTCGCCGACTCGAGCGCGGAGGACCGTCATTACGTCGTCAGCCGACGCGATGACGGTGCGAGCGTCATCGAGTTCGGGGACGGCGTGCATGGTCGGAGACCGCCGGCACACGGCTCGATGCGCGTTCGCTACAGGCAAGGTGGCGGGTACGCGTCGGTGCTCCTGCAACACGACCGCGTCATCATCGACACCGATGAGGGGAAGGAGTCTTCCCGTCCCACCTGCGGGGTGTATGCCGCTGGGGTGCTCGACAACGCGGACCCGCTCGGGCAACGACGTCTGTTCGTTCGCGTTCCAGCGGTCAGCGGAGACGAAGGGGTGTGGGCCACGGCTTGCCTACCGGTAGTCGGCACCACCGAGGTCCCGGCCATCGGCGACGGCGTCTGGGTCGCCCTCGAGTCCTGCGACCCATCACGACCCGTGTGGTTGGGCCGGCGCATCACCCATTGAACCCGGTGCAACCCGGGTCACAGGGCCTCCACTCTCGCGTGTGATCACGGCGTGTTCCCAGCGTGCGGGGAGCCCTCATGGCCTTCCCGATTCCTCGTGCGCGACCGGGTCGGGCACCACAGCGTCGGTCGTTGGATCCGCGCGGTGGCGCAACAGGGCGATGCCCGTGCTGAGCATGAAGAGGAAGAAGGCGATGAAGCCGATCGAGCTGAGCCCTTCGGTCAGGCCGGACGCGGGCGCGAGCAACCCGATCCAGCCTGCACAGACGGCGACGACCGCCCCGAGCCAGCCGATCCAGTGGGGCACTACCGCTGTCGTCAGGATCGCGTAGGCGAGCATCGGGATCGCGACTCCCCAGCCCAGGAAGTTGCCGGCATCGTTCGTGACCAGCGCGATCGACGTCAGCGTCTCGAACGCCCCGGCGAGCGACTCCTGCGCGGGCCCGCTCGCCTTGGTGTAGGCCGGGACGAGCTCGTTCGCCATGGCGATCGGGATCAGATGCGAGAGGGTCACGAGCGTCAGACCGACGGCGCCGAGGATCGGCGCGATGACCAGGACTCGACCAGCCTCGCGCAGCGCGTCGTAGAAGCCGATGAGCGCGACGATGCCGAAGTAGCCGCCGAGGATCGCCAGCCAGCCGCCGACGACGAAGGCAGGCCCGGCACCGTCGACCTCACCGATCCAGGCAAGCCCGTGCGGACCGGTCTCGGGGATGAGCGTAGGGACGCCGCTGCTCGTGGTGAACGCGATGGCGAGCCCGAACGTGGCGAAGACCAGGACGGCGCACACCGCTCCGGCCGTCCTGAGACTGAGGTTTGTCATTGAGGTTTCCTTTCCGCCCCGAGGGGCGATCGGGCCGGCTGCGGCTTCGCGGACTCCAACGTCTCCGACGTCGGTGTCCCACTTGTGCGTTCGTCCATGCCGACGACGCTAGGGCGCGTCGGCCTCAGAGTCGTCACCCCCAGTTCCGACTCCTGTCATCCAGGGGTCCCGTTCACGATCAGACCTCGGTCTGAGCCGGTTCACCGTGACGACTGACGTGCCGAGTGCGAAAGCGCCGTCGGAACGGGGGCGATGGCTGCGGGACGCATGTCGTGAGCGACATCCGGCCCACGAGGCGACGCCTCAGTCGTTGCTTCCCGGCTCCACCAGACCGGTCTCGTACGCCATGACCACCGCCTGTGCCCGATCCCGCAGCGCCAGCTTGCTGAACAGGTGGGACACGTGCGTCTTGATCGTCGCCTCGCTGAGGAACAGCTCGGCCGCGACCTCGGCGTTGGAGCGGCCCCGCCCGATGAGTCGCAGCACGTCCATCTCGCGCTCGGTGAGCGCCTCGAGCGCCGGTGGGCGCGAGGAACCGGGACGGAGCCGCCGCACGTACTGCTCCACCAGCCGGCGCGTGATCGCGGGCGACAGCAGCGTCTCCCCGCCGGCCACCGTGCGCACGCCCTCGACGAGCTGCTCGGGGCGAACGTCCTTGAGCAGGAAGCCACTCGCCCCGGCCCGCAACGCGTCGTAGACGTACTCGTCGAGGTCGAACGTGGTCAGCACGAGGACCCGCGGCCCGTCGCCGGCCACGAGCAGGCGGCGAGTTGCCTCGACCCCGTCCATACCCGGCATGCGCACGTCCATGAGCACGACGTCGGGAGCCAGGTCGCGCACCTTGGTGAGGGCTTCCCGGCCGTCCACCGCCTCGCCGACCACTTCGATGTCGTCCTGGGACTGCAGGATCAGGCGGAAGCCGCCGCGCACCAGGGCCTGGTCGTCGACGATCAACACCCGGATCACGGCGCGACCCGTTCGACCGGCAGCCGGGCCCGCACCGTGAGACCCCCGTCGTGCGCAGGGGTCACGTCGAGGGATCCGCCATACAGGGCAACTCGTTCGCGCATCCCCGCCAGCCCGTGGCCGTCGCCGATCCCGCCAGCAGACTGCCCACGGCCGTCGTCGTGCACCTCCAGCCGCAGCTCGTCGGCGCCGTACCCGACGACGACCCGGGCATGGGTCGCGTGCGCGTGCCTCAGCGCGTTGGTGAGCGACTCCTGCACGATGCGGTATGCCGTGAGCCCGAGCCCGGGTGACAGCGGGCGGGGCGTCCCGGTCACCTCCAGGGTCGCGGGCAGCCCCGCCTCACCGACCGTCTTGAGGAGGGTGGGGAGATCGTCCAGGCCGGGTTGGGGCACGAACCCCATTCCCTCGTCGCCGGCCCGCAGCACCCCGAGCATGCGGCGCAGCTCCCCGAGCGCTTGCCGACCAGTCTCCTCGATGGCCAGCAGCGGGGCAGTGGCCTGTTCGGGGTGGCCGTTGAGCAGCATCCTTGCCGCACCGGCCTGGACGGTCATCACGCTGACGCTGTGCGCGACGACGTCGTGCAGCTCGCGGGCGAGCTGGGCTCGCTGGGCGGCCAACGCGGCCGTGGCTTCGAGGCGTTGGCGCTGCATCGTGGCCGCGAGCTGCTCGGCCGCATCGGCCCGCAGCCCGCGTCGGCGCAGGACCACGGCGGCGATCCACGTTGCAAGGCCGACCTCCGCGACGCTCAGGGAGTCGGTTGCCACGACCCGCACGTCCTCCAAGGTCACCAGGACGATGCCGGCCTCCGCGGCGAGCAGGCCCAGCCCGGCCCGCCTGGCCGGGTTCTCGGCACCGAAGACCCAGAACGTGAGCAGGTAGGCGATCACACCCAAGTACTCCCTCGAGCCCCCCGGGGCGTCGACGAAGGACGATCCGACCTGGACGGCCACCGCGAACAGTGGGGCGGCGAAGGGCCACCGGTGCCGGGCGAGCAGCGGGAGCGTGTAGAGGGGCACAGCGCCGACGAGCAGCCACACCGGTCCGGGGAGTCGGCGCAACAAGATCTCCGCGATGGCAGCGGTCCCGACGGTCACGACCAGGCCGTCGAGGACCGCTCCGCGCCAGGGCACGATGCTCCTCACACCGTCACCGTAGGTCGGTTCACCGCTGATGTGGTCGGCCCCAGGGACGAGTTCCCTCCACCCCTGGAGGGAGCGCGGGTCGTGGCGCGGGTTGGGTGTCTGCGTTGCGGCCGCAACACCTGGCGGATGGGGCCGGCTCCCTGGGCCGATCCGCTGGTCCTGGGCGGTTCCTAGCGTTGGTGGCGACTCGAGTCCAGGTCTGCCAAGAGGGCAGCGCGGGTCGCCTGGAGGCGCATCATGAGATCCACACTTTCCATCGCCTCGGTGCTCGCAGGCGCCGGGTTGGTCTTCATCGGCGGCTCGGCCATGGCTGCCGGGCCGCCGCAGGAGAACGGCACCATCCACCTCAGCAACGAGGTTTCCACGGCCGTGGACTTCCACCCCTGCACCGGGCAGGCGGCGCAGGTCACGACCGCCGAATCTGGGGTCATCCACCTACTGGTGCAGCCCGACGGAAACGTGCACTACACCGGCACGCTCCACGCCCAGTGGAGCGCCGACGCCCTGCCCACCGACGGGGTCGCGGATGCCGCGGGCACCTACGTCGTCTGGTTCGGCGGCAACGGGCTCCTCCTCGAGAACGACACCGCAGTCGGCAGGGCGGAGGTCGGCTACACAGTGAACGGTAAGGGCACCAACGCCGACGGCAGCAGGTTCAGCTGGCACCAGAACGCGCATGGCGTGTTCGACCCGACCGGGACGCCGCGTCTCTCGGTGTTCAACGAGAACACGCGCTGCGACTGAACCTACGGGACCTGGCTCGCCGCACGGGGCACCCGACCCGGTCGGGTGCCCCGTTCGTCACGCTCACGTCGGCGGCCGGCGCTCACCCTGGAGCCGGACCGAAGGCCTCCCGATCCGCCTTCCGTCGACTGACGGTCCTCACGAGGGGATGCCGGGTGACGCCTGACCGGTGCACGGGCTCAGCGATGGATGAGCCCTTCTCGAGATCGGTGAGCGGGCATCTGGGCCATAGCTACGCAGTTTGCTAGAGGTGCGGGTCATCTCTCTGCGGGAGGATGCGCTGGTCAGGCTGGATCGGGAGGGATCGTCGATGAACGCCGCTCCGAACTTCGTCCGTCGGCCGTTATGGCTGTTTGTCCCCGCCGCGCTCGTCGCGGCCCTGGTATTGCCCGGCGCGACGACACAGGCCGCCTCGGCGGGGGCGCCCGAGAAGCTGAAGCCGAAATTCACGAACGCCGCGGCGTTCGACGTGTCGCCGTCACTGCGTGAACTGGCCAAGGCCGCCACGCAAGGGACAGCGCGGCCCGACGTGGTGGGCCGAGACCCGAACCTGAAGTCGGCTGTCACCCGTGGCAGCGCGGCAGACGGGGCGCTGCAGTCCGACACCTCGCCCAGCGCCCTCGCCATCCCCGGCACCCAGGCCAACTTCGAGGGTCTGAGCAACCAGGACAACTTCAACGTCCTGGGCGGCCGGGTCAACCCACCCGATCCCAACGGTGAGGTCGGCCCGAACCACTACGTGGAGGTCGTCAACCTCGTCTTCGCGGTCTACTCCAAGAACGGCACGCGGTTGCTGGGGCCTGTGGAGACCGGCACGTTGTGGAACAACTTCCCGATCGACGAGTGCACCGAGCCATCCGGCGACCCCGTGGTCATGTACGACCAGGTGGCCGACCGCTGGATCCTGACCCAGTTCACCACACGCGGGATCGACTACCCGGACGAACCGCTCAACCAGTTCTACAACTGCGTTGCCGTCTCGACGAGCCCTGACCCGACCGGCTCGTACTACCGCTACGCGTTCACGACCGGGTTCAACTTCCCCGACTACCCCAAGTACGGCGTCTGGAAGGACTCGTACCTCATCACCACCCGCGAGTTCGGCATTCTCGACCCGAGCATCTACGGCATCGGCGTCTACGGGCTCGAGCGCAACAAGATGATCTTGGGCGATCCGGGCGCGCGTGCGGTGAGCTTCCTGATGACCGACAGCGCGGTACCGCTCAACCTGATAGGCGACGGGCTGCTGCCGCCGGACGTGGACGGAAAGACCAAGCCCAGGAACGACGCCCCAGCGCCGATCGTGGGAACCCAGGACGACAACGCTCCCTATGGAGCGACCTTCGACGCGCTCAACATCTGGGAGTTCGACGTCAAGTGGCGATCGACCCCGACTGCGTCGATCGTCCTCAAGACGCAGCTGCCGGTCGCCTCGTTCGACTCGGACTTCCCGTGTGTCGGTGGCTTCGGCTCCAGGGACTGCCTCCCCCAGCCGGGCATCACCAACCCGGCGCAGTACCTCGACATCCTGTCCTACCGACAGCGGCCCGCCTTCCGGCTGGCCTACCGCAACCTCGGCACCTCCGAGTCCCTGCTGACGAACCAGTCGGTCGAGGCCCTGCCGGGTGTTGCCGGCGTGCGCTGGTATGAGATTCGGCGCACCAACGGCGTCTACAGCGTGCGCCAGCAGGGCACCTACGCGCCCGCCGACGGCGTCCACCGGTGGATGGGAAGCATCGCCGCCGACAAGTTCGGCAACGTCGGGCTCGGCTACAGCGTGGTCAACGGCACCGACGTCTTCCCGGGTATCCGCTACACCGGGCGGATGGCGGGCGACCCGCTCGGCCAGATGCCACTGGGCGAAGGCACCATCGTCAACGGGACCGCGGCCCAGACCACAGCCAACTCGCGCTGGGGCGACTACACCGCCCTGACCGTGGACCCTGTCGACGACTGCACGTTCTGGTACGTCAACGAGTACTACACAGTGGCCAGCGCCGCCTCCGCGCCCAACGGAAACGGGTGGACGACCAGGATCGCCAGCTTCAGGCTGCCCGGCTGCTGACACCCCCCGCACCCGGGCGCCCCTGTCGGCAACTCCCGGTGTGGGCATGGGCGACGCCGAGCCTGCTCGGCGTCGCTGGTCCTCAGGCCGATGGGTCCGATGGGCTGGCGAGGGCCGCAAGGCAGGCGCCGATCTCGTCGGCCACACGGTCGGGGACCTCCCAGTAGAAGGCATGGCCCGCCCYGGGATATACCCGGAGTCGGGCGTTGGGGATTGCAGCCGTCAGCGCCTCCTGATCACCCCGGGGAATGATTCGGTCCTGATCGCCCCAGACAACCAGCGTCGGGGCCTTGACGTTGCCCAGCTCCTGGAACGAGTCGTCGTCCAAAAGGCCTTTGAACGTCGCCTTCCACACCCGCGCCGGGGCCTTGAGATTCTCCTGCACGATGGTTTCGAAGAACCAGGCAGGGACCGGCTGGGCAATGCAGCTCTGGGCGAACCCACGCACGAAGTCGGGATCGATCGGATCCGTCAGCGTGGACAACGTGGAGTCCCACAGCTCGAGAAGTTCCGGCTTACCCCGCAGCGTGGCTGGCGAACCCAAGAGAACGAGCCCACGAGTTCGCTCGGGGTAGTCAATCGCAAATCGGCGGCCGATGAGTCCGCCGCTGGAACCTCCCGCGAGGACGGCTGCCTCGACGTGGACGGCATCCATGAATGCCAGCAGGTCCGCGGCGAAATCCTCTGGCCGATAGCCGGTCGCGGGGCGGGTCGCGTCGCCGTGGCCGCGCTGCGTCGGGACGAAGGCGTGGATGGAGTCGGGCAGGTCAGGCAGGACGCGCTCGAAGCTGTGCCACGAGTCTGCGATCGCGTGCAAGAACACCAGAGGCGCACCCGTCGGGTCCCCCTGTTCCACATACGGAAGCGTCACCTCGTTGGGAAGCTCAACAGTCTTGAGGACAAAGGTCATGACGACCACCTCCACGTGACCACGCACATCGCCAGTTCACGATCCCACGCCTCTGGACCTCCGTGACCAATCCTGCGACCAGAGCACGGCCACGGACGCTGATGAACGTCCGTCCACGGCTACTCACATCCGCGGTCGTTGTCACTCACTCAGTCACTCATCGGTCGGCGACCACGACGTATGGGATCCATCAAGGAACCCGCGTCACAGCGCCGCGAGTGCGGGTCGTGTCAAGGATGCGGGCCATGTGGACGAGCACGGCACAGCTTTTCGAGCCCTATACCTGCGCGCGTCTGACGACGTCGTTCCCCAGTCAACCGCATTGGTCCAGCCAACTGGCCCCCAGGCCCTGAGGCTGACGACCTGCACGGGGTGAAGGCGGGACCGAACCAGCCCCGACATGTCCCAAGGCTACGCGTGCCCAGTGGCGCCGACGTCCTCTTGCGGTCCACAGCCGTGGCCCCACGGCCTACGAGATCGGTCCTGAGGAGGGCGCCGAGAGCGACTGGTGGCTGGACGGTTGAAGCCCGCAGTGCACTGCTCCGACTAGGAGGTGGCAGTCGTGTACTCGGCGACTCGTTCAACGTACAGGCGGGCGTTGGCGCGAATCTGTTCACGCTCTCCCTCCGTGGTCTGTCGACGGACCTTGCCGGGCAGTCCCAACACCATGGAATTCGGCGGGATCTGAGTTCCCTCCGGGATCATCGCACCAGCGCCGATGATCGAGCCCGAGCCGATGCTCGCGCCGTTGAGGACGATCGCGCCCATGCCGATCAGCACATCGTCGTCGACGGTGCAGCCGTGCAGCACCGCGTTGTGGCCGACAGTGACGCCGGCGCCGAGCCGCAGGCGAACTCCTCGGTCCGCGTGCAGGACACAACCGTCCTGGACGTTGCTGCCGCGGCCAATGGTGATCGTGTCACCATCGGCGCGGATCACCGCGGAGAACCACAGGCTGCTGCCCTCCTCCATCACAACCGCGCCGATCGCGGTGGCATTGGCGGCGATCCACGCGGTCTCGTGGATCAATGGCGTCCGGTCCTGGAGGGGGATCAGCATGGGTCGTCCTTCGTCATGGCTGGGGGTCGGTCTCCACGAGCACGACGCACAACGTGCGCGGCCCGTGCACGCCCTCGACCCGGTCGAGCTCGATGTCGCTCGTGGCCGAGGGTCCGCTGATGAACGTGATCGGTCGCTCCCCCGCCAACCGCGAGAGCATCTCGGGCACCGACGACACGACCTGGTCAGCCCGCACGATGCAGACGTGCAGATCGGGGATCAGCGTGATCGCGCGGCGGCCTTGGTCGGGAGACGCGTCGAGGGCGATGGTGCCCGTCTCGGCGCACGCCACCGTGGAGGCGGTGAGCACCGCGGCATACGCGTCGAGCTCCTGGGCCCCGAGGCCCTCGTGGTCGGGCTCGGCAACCGGGCACCACTCCGACGGCACTCCCGGTGCGCGCAGCACCGGCGAGGCCGCGGCCAACAGCCCCTGCACCGCAGAGGCGAGGCCGTCCGGTCGGCACCTCACGACCGTGGCGCGGTAGTCGACCAGCCGCTCCTCGAGGAGGTCGAGCAAGGCCGACGGCTCACCGGCAGCGGCCGTCACCGGTCCCTGACGATAGGCGCGCTCCACCGGACGGACCTCGATGCCGGCGTTGGCCTCCTTGATGCGCTGGAGGATGTCTTCGCGGGCGCCCATCACCGGTCCCTCGTCCTTTCCCACCACTCGCGGAAGGTCTCCGGCGGGGGCGCGGGCGCATCCCTGCTGGTGGTCCAGGCCGAGAGCGGGAACGGCAGGGACCGGAAGCCTCCACTTCGAGCGAACGGACGCGCCATACGGGATGCGGTCTCGGCCATGCGGAAACGACGCGGGCTCTGCATCACCCAGCCCACCAGGGACAGTGCCGCCGCCTCGGGCGTCGGCAGGCGGTGCGCCTTGGCCTGCTCCTCCGTGTGGCGCTCTCGCAGGTGAACGAGCAGGGACGGGATGTCGATCCGCACCGGGCAGGCGTCGAAGCAGGCGCCACACAGGGTTGACGCGAACGGCAGGGACGAGTTGTCCTCGATCCCCGTGAGCTGCGGGGTGAGCACCGCACCGATCGGGCCCGGGTAGACCGACCCGTAGGCGTGGCCGCCGGTGCGCTCGTAGACGGGGCACACGTTCATGCACGCACTGCACTTGATGCAGTGCAGCACCTCACGGCCGACGTGGTCCCCGAGCGTCGCGGTTCGTCCGTTGTCGAGCAGCACGAGGTGGAACGCCTGCGGCCCGTCACCGGGCGTTACCCCGGTCCACGCCGAGGTGTACGGGTTCATTCGCTCCCCCGTGGACGACCGGGGCAGCAGCTGGAGGAAGACCTCGAGGTCCTGCCACGTGGGCACGACCTTCTCGATCCCCATCACGGTGATCAGGGTCTCCGGCAGGGTCAGGCACATCCGGCCGTTCCCCTCGGACTCGACCACGAGCAGGGTGCCGGAGTCGGCGACGGCGAAGTTGGCGCCGCTGACGGCGACCTTGGCAGTGAGGAACTTCTGCCTCAGGTGGGCGCGCGCGGCCATGGCCAGCTGGCGCGGGTCGTCGGTCAGGTCGGCCGGTACGCCGGGCATCTCCCGCAGGAAGATCTCGCGCACCTCGGCGCGGTTGCGGTGGATGGCGGGCACGAGGATGTGGGAAGGCTTGTCGTGGCCGAGCTGGACGATGAGCTCGGCGAGGTCGGTCTCCGTGGCGGTGATGCCCTGCGCCTCGAGGGCCTCGTTGAGCCCGATCTCCTGGGTGACCATGGACTTGACCTTGACCACCTCGCGCTCCCCCGTCGCCAGGATGAGCTCGGAGATGATCGCGTTGGCCTCATTGGCATCCCGGGCCCAGTGGACCGTTCCGCCGCGGCGCGTCACCGCCTCCTCGAGGGTGCGCAGGTGCTCGTCGAGGTTGGCCATGGTGGCTGCCTTGATCTGCTCGCCCGCGCGGCGCAGCTCCTCCCAGTCGGGCACCTCGTCGACCACCGCGGCGCGCTTCTCCCGGATGGTGCGCGTCGCCCGTCCGATGTTGGCCCGCAGCTGGGTGTCGCCCAGTGCGGCCTTGGCGGCCTTCGGAAAGGACTCGTCACCACGCAGGCCGCCCACCCCACGAGGGGCGTGTATGGCGGGCATGCCGAGGAAGGTGCTCACCGCGCCACCGCGGAGGACCCGGTCGACGCCGACGTCTCCGTCGACGCCAAGATCTCGGCGAGGTGGACCGTGCTCGTGCCGACGCGCAGTCGCGACAGGCCACCACCGATGTGCATGAGGCAGGACGAGTCACCGGCAGTCACGCTCTCGGCCCTCGTCGCCATGACGTTCTTCATCTTGTCGGCGAGCATCGCGGTGGACGTGTCGGAGTTCTTGACGGCGAAGGTGCCACCGAACCCGCAGCACTGGTCGGCGTCCGGGAGCTCCACCAGGTCAAGGCCCCTGACCGCACGCAGCAGCCGCAACGGCTTGTCGTCGACCCGCAGCATCCGCAGCGAGTGGCACGTCGGGTGGTACGTGACGCGGTGCGGGTAGTGGGCACCGACGTCCTCGACGCCGAGGACGTCGACGAGGAACTCCGTGAGCTCGTAGGTGTGGCTCGCGACTCGCTCCGCTCGGACAGCCAGTGCCTCGTCGCCCGCCTTGCGAGCGAGCATGGCGTGCTGGTGGCGCACCGCACCCACGCAGGACCCCGAGGGGGCGACGATCGCGTCATACTCCTCGAACGTCTCGACGTGGTGGCGGACGAGGGGCACCGCCTTGCGTCCATAGCCCGTGTTGGTGTGCATCTGGCCGCAGCAGGTCTGGGCCTTCGGGAAGACGACCTCGTGACCGAGCCGCTCGAGCACGGTGACCGTCGCTCGGCCCACCTCAGGGAAGAGTCCGTCGGCCAGACAGGTCACGAAGAGCGCGACCTTCACGACGTCGCCCTGACGATGACTGCCAGGGGGTTGCCGTCGGGCGGGCCCTGGTGGGAGTTCTGCTCTCCCCCGCTGACGAAGACCTCGGTGCGGCCGGTCGTCGACGCGAGCAGGAAGCCGCCCATCGCCTTGGCGACGTGGTAGCCCACCTGGTCCTCGAGCAGCGTGATGCGGCGCCCGTCCAGCTCGCTGGTGCCCGGCATGATCATCTTGGCCAGGGCGTACACGAGGCTCTCGGACGCCTTGCGGGTGTCACCGTCCTCGACTTGAACCCCTGCCGACTCCAACGCCCCGGCGACGGCCGACCCGTCGATGATGCTGAGCATCGACTGGTGTCCGATCCGCATGCTGCTCGACGACGTCGTCGTGTTGCCGAGGAGGAGCACCTCGGCGTGAGTCTTCTCGCCACCGGAGGACGTGAGGGCGACGTCGGAGAAGACCGAGTAGTCGCGACGGACCATGTCGTCGTGGACGTCCGGGTCCTCGGCTTCGCCCAGGGCAAGGGCCACACCCAGCGCGGAGGCGTCGTTCGAGTAGCAGATGGCACCCTCGGGACCGATCGAGACATCGTGGGTCACCGTGTCGTGGCCACGCTGCTTGGCCTCCGCGATGCTCTCGGGGCTGAGGGACGGCGCCTTGACGAGGACAGCATGGACGTCAGCCGGGTCCTCGATCCCGGCGTCGGCCAATGCCTGCTCGACGGCGGCACGCACCTTGGTGATCTGGCCCATCCTGCCGATCTCCTCCGGGAGGATCTCGGCGGAGTGCGCCAGCCCCGCCACGAGTCGCGGCTCACCGACGGCCGCCTCCGCCGGGTCGTCCGTGCGCGCGAAGACGGCGATGTGGGGGGTGATGACGCCCGGACTGCCACCCGACAGCACGATGCAGAGCTTGTCGGCGACGTCGGCGGCGGTGGTGCCGAGCCGTGCGGCCAGCAGCTCCTTGATGGCCCGGTCGGYGGCCTCGCGGCCGGTGTCCTTGCCGAGGCCGGTGCCCTCGGACTTCCCGACCAGCGCGATGACGCTCTCGGGCGAGACCGTGCCCTCGTCGAAGAGGCGTGCGAGCTCCGAGACGTCACCAGGGCTGCGCATCTGGCAGACGTGGACGTCAACGCGCATGGAGCACCTGTCCGGAGCCGCCGCGACCGGAGTCGCCGTGCGCGGAGTCGACGCGACCGGAGTCGCCGTGCGCGGAGTCGACGCGACCGGAGTCGCCGTGCGCGGAGTCGACGCGACCGGAGTCATGGCTCACGCGGGGAAGGAGCTGACCGAGGCGCTCGCACACCGCCAGCGCGATGTCCTCGCGGAACGCGGGCGCCACGACCTGCACGGAGATCGGCGACCCCAGACGGGAGGTGGCGACCGGCACCGAGACCGCCGGCACGCCGAAGAGGCTGATGGCTCGGCTGGGCGCGAGGAGGTGGAAGTCGGCGACCCGACCCGTCAGGTCGTGGGGCGCCTCGGTGCTGACCGGCAGCAGGAGGGCGCGCTCACCGGTGAGCCACTGGCCCAGTCCCTCGATGAGAGCGTCGCGCTCGTCCCACAGGTCCGTGAGCTCGGAGTCCGTGAGGCTCACTCGGGCCCGCAGCATCCCCTTGATGGGATCACCGATCAGGTCGGGGTCGGCGTCAAACAGGTGCTGGACGGCGATCATGGGCTCGGCCGACCGGAGCCGGTCGTAGACGGCCCGCCCGCGGTCGACCTCGGACGGCACTCCCCTTGTCACTCGCACGCCCGAGGCGGCGAGGCTCTCGGCGGCCGAGGCCACCGCGTCGGCGACCTCCGCGTCGACCTCGACGTCGCCAACCGTAGGGGCCCAGGCCAGTTCGAGGTCGTCGACGCGCACGTCGCGGTAGTCGTGGAGGGGCTCGTCCGCGACGAGCGCGTCCCGCCCGTCGGGGCCGGAGATGACCTGTAGGACTGTGAACACGTCGTGGACCGTGCGGCCGATGGGGCCGACGACCTGCACCGTGTCTTGGAAGGAACGGACGGACTCGTTCAAGGGGGTCGCAGGCTGCTCCCCGCTGCGCGAGACCCTGCCCACGGTGGGTCGCAGGCCGATCAGCCCGGCGCACTGGGCCGGCCAGCGCAGTGACCCGCCGTAGTCGCTGCCCAGCCCGACCATGGACATCCCCGAGGCGACGGCAGCCGCCTCGCCACCGCTCGACCCGCCTGCAGTCCAGGGCCCCAACGGGTTCCGCGTCGGACCGAACAGGTCGTTGTCGGTGTCGACGCCGAGGGCGAACTCCGGACAGTTGGTCTTGCCCACCAGCACTGCGCCGGCGGCCCGCATCCGTGCGACCGCGGTCGCATCCTCACCGGTCAGGTTGCCTTCGAGGGCACGAGACCCGCAGGTCGTGGGCAGGTCGACGGTGGCGAGCATGTCCTTGGCAGTGAAGGGAATTCCGGCGAGGACGCCACCCGAGCGCGAAGACGGCAGCGCAGCGGCCTCCGCTAGTGCCGCCTCCGCGCGGTCGGCGACGACCGCGTTGAGACGGGGGTTCTCCAGGGCGATCCGCGCCACCGCGGCGCGAACCAGCGTGGTCGGTTCCACCGACCCGGCGCGGACCTCGTCCGCAGAGCTGACGATCGAGGTGGCAGAGCTCACGTGGCCGGCCCGATCAGCTCGTCGAGGTTGTCGAGGATCGACCGGTTGCCATGGTTGGCGATCTCGTGCAGGACTGCTGCCTTGTCCCCACGTTCGATGCTCTCCAGCAGCCGCGCGTGGCGCGGGTGCACGTCGCCCCGGTCGCCATAGAGGCGCTCACGGAACTTGAGGTTGTAGGCCATGCAGAGCTCCAGCTGGAGACGAAGCCCCTCGTATGCCGCGATGAGGCGCCCGTGGCCGGGCAGCGAGACCAGCCCCATGTGGAACCGGCTGTTCGCGGCGAGGACCGCGTTGTCGTCGCCGCTGTCGGCGGCGGCCTTCATGTCGGCGAGGGCCGCGCGCATGGGCTCCAGGCGGGCGGGGTCCGGGACGGGGACGCCGAGCTCGATGGCGAGCCGCTCGAGGGCGAAGCGCAGCGAGTAGATCTCGCGGACGTCCTCGGCCGTGATCGGCGTGACGATGTAGCCACGCCGGGGCAGGCTCTGCACCAGCCCGTCGCGCTGCAGGATGCGCAAGGCCTCACGCAGCGGCGGCCGGCTCACCCCGAACATCTCGGTCAGCCGCTCCTCGACCAGGCGGTCGCCGGGGCGCACGTCTCCCGAGACGATCAGCGCACGCAGGCGCTGGACGACGGCCTCGACCATCGACGGGATCTCGACCTTGCCCTGCTCCGTACGGAACGCCTCAGCAGCCATCATCGTGTCCTCCCTGTATCCCCGGTGCGGCTCATTGTGCAGCATCGACTGTCGAGTCCGGGTCGTGCACAACGTGCTGCAAGTCAGCTATCACGCCGGCCTTCAGGAGCTGCTGGATCACGTCCTCGCCGATGCCGGACTCCCGGGCCACCTCGATCGAGTGCTCGCCCAGCATCGGGGCTGCGCGACGCAGCCAGCCCTTCTCACTGCCCTCGACCTTCACCGCCTGACCGAGCACCTTCATCGGGCCGAGCTCGCGGTGCTCGATGGTCTCGACCATGTCGAGCGCCTCGGTGATGGGGTGGTTGAGTGCCTGCTCGAGGTCGAGCACCGGGCCGCACGGGACACCGGCGGCGTTGATCTCTGGGATCCACTCCTCCGCGGACTTCGCGGCGAGCACCTCCTCGATGGCGTGCCGCAGCTCACCGCGGTTGACCATGCGAGCCGCGTTGTCGACATACCGCGGGTCCTCGGCGAGCTCGTCGACGCCCAGCGCCGAGCAGAGCCGGCGCCACATCTTCTCGTTCCCCGAGGCCAAGGTGATCGAGCCGTCGCCGGTCTTGAACGTGCCCTGGGGGAACATGATCGGGTGGTCGTTGCCGTCGCGCCCGGGGACGATCCCGAGGCTGAGGTACTTCTGCGCCTGGTAGGACATCAGGGTGAGAGTCGACTCCATGAGGGAGGCCTCCACCACCGCGCCGTGGCCCGACCGGTTGCGCTCGTGCAGGGCGGCGAGCACTCCCACGGCGGCGAACACGCCCGTCGACGAGTCGCTGATGGCAATGCCGACGCGCAGCGCGCCTGTGTCCTCCGTGCCGGTGACGCTCATCAGCCCGGACATGGCCTGGGCCGTCTGGTCGAAGCCGGGCAGGGCGTCGCCGGGTGGCCGGGTGCCGAAGCCGCTGATGTTGACGTAGATGAGCTTGGGGTTGCGGGCCCGCAGGGTCTCCGCCCCCAGACCCATCGCCTCGGCCGTGCCGGGGCGGTAGTTCTGGACGAAGATGTCGGCGTCGTCGATGAGCCTCAGGAGGAGCTCGAGGCCCTCCGGCCGGCGCAGGTCGACCGCGAGGGACCGCTTGTTCCGGTTGGACGCCAGGTAGTACACGCTCTCCTCGTCGTGGAACGGCCCCGACTGCCGGGCCGGGTCCCCCGTGGGCAGCGTCTCGACCTTGACCACGTCGGCTCCCAGGTCGGCGAGCAACATCGTGAGCGTCGGGCCGGAGAGATATCGGGTGAGGTCGACGACCTTCAGTCCGTCAAGCGCTGCCATGACCGGAGGTCCTCTCGGTGGTGAACTCGGGAGCGCGGCCGGCGAGGAATGCCGCGACGCCCTCCTTCAGGTCTGCTCCGCCGTAGGCCTGCTCGTGGAAAGCGCGGAGCGTGGTGTGGTCGTCGGTGACGGCCGGGTCGAGACCCAGAGCCGCCGTCACCTTGGTGGAACGGATGGTGACCTCGGAGCTGGCCGCGATGTTCGCCACGAGGGCGTTCACCTCGTCCTGGAGGAACTCGGGCTCGACGACCTGCTGCACGAACCCCATCGAGGCGGCCTGCGTGGCGTCGACGAGCTTGCCGCTGGCCACGAGGTACATGAGGTTGGACCGGCCGAGGGCCCCGGCAACCGCCCGGGTCTCGGTGAGGCCCAGGGTGACGCCGAGGCGTCCGATCGGGATGCCGAACCGCGAACGCGACGAGGCGATCCGGATGTCACAGGCGGCCGCGAGCTCGCACCCGCCGCCGACCGCAAGGCCGTCGACCATGGCGATGACCGGGACCGGCAGCGCCTGGACGCCCTGCAACGCAGCGGCGATCGCGGCGTTGTAGGTGTCGGCGTCGCCCGGGGTGAGCCGCTTGGCGGGGAACTCACTGATGTCGGCGCCCGCGCTGAAGGCCCGGCCGCCGGCGCCGCGGATGACCACGGCCCGCAGCGACGTGTGGTCCAGCAGGCTGGTGAAGACCTCGCCGATCCGCAGCCACCCGGCCAGGCTCAACGCGTTGTGCTGGGCCGGACGGCTGAGGGTGACCACCGCAGTCGTGCGGTGGGCCCCCACCTGGGCCAGCTCGAGCCCGATCATTCCCTCGACACACTCGTCCGGCGTCTCTCCTGCCAGAACGGCCCGCAGCGGGGCGTGCTCCGTCATCGTGGCCATCACCCGTTGTCCAGCGGCACGCGGCCACGCGCCAGCTGCGAGAGGGCAACCGCGACGAGGAGGGCGCCACCGTAGAAGAGCTGCTGCACGTAGGACTGGACGCCCATGAGCTGGAGCCCGGTGATGCCGGTGACGAGGAAGTACACCGCGATCGCGGTTCCCCACGGGTTGAACCGTCCGGGCATGATGCTGGTCGCGCCGAGGAAGGCGGCCGCGAATGCGGGGAGCAGCAGCGTCGAGCCGGAGCTGGGGTCCGCCCCACCGGAGGTGCCGGCGTACAGCACACCGGCCAGCGCGGCCAGGGCAGCCGAACCCATGAGGGCACCGACCCGCACGCGGCCCACTCGCACACCGCTGAGCTTCGAGACGCTGCGGCCGCGGCCGACGAAGAGCAGACGGCGTCCGACCGAGGTGTACTCGAGCACCCACCACAGCAGCGCGCACAGGGCGATCGCGTAGAAGAAGGCCAGCGAGATCCCGGCGAAGCGCTTGACGATCACGTAGTCCACGAGCGTCTGCGAGATGCCCGAGATGGTCGCGGAGTCGCTGGCCCACAAGGTGATTCCCGTGAGGAGTGTGCCCATGCCGAGGGTCACGATCAGCGACTCGATGCCGAAGAAGACCATGATCAGGCCGTTGATCAGACCGACCACGAGCCCCATCACGAGGGCGGCGACGATCGCTGCCCAGATCGGCCAGCCGTGCTGGACGTTGAGGATCGCGACCATCATGGCCGACAGCGTCAGCACGCCCGCCACGGAGAGGTCGTAGTCACCGGCCGTGAGGGGCACGATGAGCGCGAGCGTCAGGACGAGGAGCACGGCCTGCGAGCCGAGCATCGTCTGGAAGGTCGCCGCCGTCAGGAAGACGCCGGGGTTCGCGATGCCGAAGCCCACGATGAGCAGCAGCCACGCGACCGGCAGCGCGACGCGCTGCACCAGGTCGAGACGGCTCACGCCCTTGGTCTTGGCGGCACTCACCGCCTTGTCCGTGCTCACGGTCTTGTCGGCGCTCACGACGCCACCTCGGTCGGCTCCAGTGCCGACGGCACCGTCTCCTGCACCGCGTACGAGAGCTCCGAGATCCGCTCCTTGCTGATCTGGTCCCCCGTCAGCTCCGCCACGATCCGGCCCTGTCGGAAGATCAGGACCCGATCGCAGATCAACGCCAACTGTTCGTGATCGCTGCTGGCGCATAGCACGCCCATCCCTTCTGCGGTCGCTGACCGCAACACTGAAAAAATCTCTTCGCGGGCGCCGACGTCGACGCCCTGCGTGGGTTCGTGGACCATGAGCACGGTGGGCCGGGTCTGCAGCCACTTGGCCATCAGGACCTTCTGCTGGTTGCCACCGGACAGGCTCGAGCACGGCAAGGTCGGGTCGTTGGGTCGCACGTCGAACGACGACAGGACCTTCCGAGCCTCCTCGCGCATCTTCTTGCGCCGCAGGAACGGACCCTGCTGGTAGGTGCGCAGGGTCTGCATGCTGACGTTGTCCAGGACGGACAAGGTCAGGATCGCGCCGTCGCGCGGTCGGTCCGCCGGCACGAGGGCCAGTCCCTGGTTGAACGCCTTGGTCGGGTTCTGGCGGCGCAGTTCCGTTGCCGCAGAGCCGATCTCGATTCGACCCGAGTCGGCGCGCTCCGCACCGAACATCAGGTAGGGCAGGTCCTCGAAGCCGGAGCCCGACAAGCCCGTCACCCCCAGGACCTCTCCGCGGTGGACCACGAGGGACGCGTCGGCGACGAGCCCCCCGCGAGCACCAGTGACGGTCGCTGCCACCTCGGACGCCGCGAGCTGGGCCGCGCTGCGGTGGCTGACCGCCTCGAGGTCGTGCCCGACGATGAGGCGCACGATCTCCTCGCGGGTGTGGTCCGCGGTGGCACCGCCACCCACGACCCGCCCGTCACGGAACACCGTGAAGCGGTCCGTGAGCTGCTTGACCTCCTCGAGGTCGTGCGACACGAACAGCACTCCCGTACCGGTGGCCGCGACGTTGCGTGTCACGTCGAAGAGCATCTGCGTGTCGTCCTGCGGCAGGAACACCGTCGGCTCGTCCAGGACGAGCAGGCCGTTGCTCGGCGCGTTCGCCACGGCCCGGACGATCGCGAGCAGGGCCCGCTCGACCGGTCGCAGGTCACTGACGAGCTTCGACGTCCCGAGGCTCACGCCATAGAGGCCGAAGAGCTCGCGAGCCTTGGTGCGCCACTGCTTCCAGGGGATCGAGACCGATCCCTCGGTGGCGAGCTCGTCCAGGAACAGGTTCTCCAGGACGGTCAGGGACGGGATGAGCCCGAGGTCCTGGTGCACGAACCGCATGCCCAGCGCCTTGTACTCACCCGGCGCGAGCGGCAGGGACACCTCCGTGCCGTTGATGTGCAGGTGTCCGCCGTGGTCCGGCTGGTGGAACCCTGCCAGCACCTTGATGAGGGTCGACTTGCCCGAGCCGTTCTGGCCGAGCAGGCCGTGGATCTCGCCGGCTCGCACCGTGAGGTCCACGCCCTGCAGGGCCTTCACGCCACCGAACGTCTTCGCCAGACCTTCGATCTTGAGGACGTCAGACATGTCTACTTGAGTCCCCACAGGGTCCGGTAGCCGTCCTTGAACTGGTTGGGGTCGCCATACCCGTCCTTCTGGTTGACGGGCTTGCCGGCCTCGTCCACGTTGGTCGCGTCGAACACGCGCAGCGGCGTCTTCTGGCTCACCAGCGGCTCCACGCCCGAGAGCACCCGGAGGACCTGGTCCATGTTCGCCCAGCCGAGCCACTCGAGCGGCTCGCCCACCTCGGCGACGACGAGGTTCTTGTCCTGGATCATCTTCATGACCGAGGCGGTGCCGTTGTAGGCGACGATCTTGACGCTGCCGGTCTTGCCGGCCTGGGTGATGCCGGTCGTGAGGAACGGCGTCATACCGTCGAACACCGGGATCGCGTAGTTGATGGACGGGTCCTTGAGCAGGGCCGTCTGCACCTGGGTGGGCACCTTGGTCGCCCAGTCCGAGATCGGGATGTTGACGATCTGCGCCTTGCAGGTGGCGGGGCACTTGGCCGCCAGCTCGTCCTTGAACGCCTTGGCGATCCCGGCTGCGGGCTGGACCTCGTTCGAGGTCACGAAGTACGCGTTGACGTGGCCGCCCGAGTTGACGATGGCGTAGTCAGCCATGAGCGTGCCGGCCCGGTAGTGGTGTGCGTCGACGAAGGCAGCGACGTTCGGCTGCTCCTTCTTGGCACTCTCGACGTAGGACTCGTCGTAGAGGTGCGTGCTGATGACCGGGATACCCGCGGCCTTGGCGGCAGCCAGCTGCGGTCCGAGCAGCTTCGGGTCCGGCGAGCCCTCGAGCACGATGGCGTCGGCCTTCTGCGCGATGCCGCTCTGGACGCCCTGGATCCACTGCGAGACCTGGCCCTGGTTGGTGAACTGGATGACCTTGACGCCGGCCTCCTTGCCCGCCTCGCCCATCGCCGCGTCGACGATCTGGTTGAACGGGACGGTGCTGTTGAGGCTGACGTTGACGATCGTCTTGCCCTTGGCCTTCGACGCGTCGAAGGTCGGGCCGGGCGCCGTGAACGACGGGAGGGCCTTGGCCTTGTCGATCTCTGCCTTGGCGGCCGACGTGTCGACGGCGGGGCCCGAGCCGTTCGCGGCAGACGCCGTCGGGCTCGTGCCCTCAGAACAACCTGCCAGGCCGAGTGCCGCGACGACCGCCAAAGATGCGGTCAGTCCGTGCGCTCCGAAGTTTCGCCGCATTGCGGTCCTCCATGATCCCGAGGGCGGCGAGCACCGTTGCTCACCGCGTGGTGGGCCTCACCGTAAGGGCCTCGGAACGCGATTGTCTACAATATTCAAACGACAATCTGCGAAATGGCGGAGATCCGCCGGGCCGTCCGCACTGTCCGAGGCGGATGGCCTGCGACGACGGGGCGCTTCATGTGTCCGGCCGGTCCGGGCTCGTGGAGGGGTACGGCCTCGCGCGCCCATACATGTCGCACGCGCCTGTCGGTGACCTGAGCAGCCAGGTCACGCTGGGCCCCGCCACGCTGGGGCGACCTCGCGGTAGTACGACCTGCCCGCCATCCTGCTGAGGAGAAAGGCGACGGGGGCCGGGATCGTGGAGCGGAAAAAGGCGCGCTCTTGGTTGGGCATCCCGTCCTGGACCCAGGCCATCCAGCGGCCCGTCTCGGCGAGGGACCCCGGACGCAGGCGTTTCTCGACGGCCTTCCAGTCCGGCGATTCAATGTGCGGCAGCATCAGCGGCTCGAGCTCTGTCTCCTCGTGGTGCAGGTGCCGCTCCACGACCTCGTGTGCTCGGATCATGGCGTCCCGGGCGGAGTGCGCGTCGGGGGCGGAAGCGGTCGAGGCGTAGGCGGTCATTGCTGTCGCTGCCTCTGCAAGCGCGGCCGCCATCGCCTCGTGCTCGGCCTCCATGACAGCCACGAGCTCGCTCGCTCCCTCGACCCTGGCCAGGAACGGGAAGACGTAGGTGTCCTCGCCCAGGTGGTGGTGCTTGAGCTGGCGGTGCATGTTCGCGTATGCCGCGTCGAGCTGGCGCGCCCGAGCCCGGTCACCGTCGCGAGCCGTATGGAGCGCGGACTCAAGGCGAACCAGGTCACGGCGGACTGCCGCATGGATCACCCGGTTCATCGTCATGGGGCTGCTCACGGGCCAGACGCTAGCGGACTGGATCCGTCGCTGGATCCAGCATTTGCGCTATCGATGGTGGGCGAGGTCGAAGGGTCCGAGGGTTGGCCAGTTCAGAGGGGTGCGCTGGGCTGCAGCCGCGTTACGACACCTCGCCGCCACGCAGGTGCGCGAGCACAGCCAGAACACGGCGGTGCTCGCTGGCGGACTCGGGGATGTCGAGCTTGATGAAGAGTCGGCGGACGTGCGACTCGACCGTCCGGTCGCTGAGCACCAGGCGCTGCGCTATGCCAGAGTTCGTCAGGCCCTCAGCCATGAGGGCGAGCACCTCCACCTCTCGCTCGCTCAACGCCTGAATCCCGTGTCGCTGGCGACCAGCCACCAGGTTGGAGATCACCTTAGGGTCGAGGGCAGAACCACCCCTTGCGACGCGTTCCGCCGTGGCCAGGAACTCGCCCACCTCCAGGACGCGATCCTTGAGGAGGTAGCCGAAGGCCTGGTGCTCGACCAGCCCGACGGAATGCACGGTCTCAACATGCTGTGAGAGCACCAGGACTCCCAGGGTCGGGAGGACTGACTTGAGCTCTGCAGCCGCGCGGATGCCTTCATCGGTGTGGGTCGGCGGCATCCGGACGTCCATGACGACGAGATCCGGCGTGACGTGCTGCACCACGGCGAGTAGCCCCTCGGCGTCCCCCTGGGTTGCCACGACCTCGTGGCCGCCGTCCTCGAACAACCGCGCCAAGCCTTCTCTGAGCAGGACCTGGTCCTCGACGATCACGACGCGCATGACAGCTCCGCTACGAGAGTCGTGCCCTGACCGGGCTCGGACCGGATGCTCAGCCGCCCGCCGTGGGCGGCCACGCGGTCGCTGACTCCGACGAGACCACCGCCGTCGCGCAGCTCGGCTCCGCCGACCCCGTCATCGGTCACCCGCAGGACCAGCCTGTCCCCCACCTCCCGCACGTCGAGGTCGAGCCGGGTCGCCGCTGCGTGCTTAGTCGCGTTGGTGACGCCTTCGCAGGCAATGAAATACGCCGCGGTCTCGACGTCCCTGGGAAACCGTCGATCCGGTACGCGCACCGAGACGGGCAGCAGCGTGCGCTGGACCAGGTCGCGCAGCGCCGACGCGAGGCCGTCGTCGAGGATGCCGGGCCGGATCCCGTGGGCGATCTCGCGGAGCTCCTCGATGGTGTCGGTGACCTCCTGGACTGCGGTGTTCAGCGAATGAGTCACCTCAGCACCCGGATCGCCCAGTTGGTGCTGGAGGTGGCGGAGGCCGAGCCCGATGGAGACCAGCCGCTGCTGGGTGCCGTCATGCAGGTCGCGCTCGATGCGACGGCGCTCGGACTCGGTGGCAGCCACGATGCGCCGCCGGGAGTCCCTCACCTCGGTCAACTGGGCACGAAGCTCGGCGCGCAGCCRGACCATCTCGATCGCCAGGGATGCCTCCTGCTCGAGTGCCGGCACGAGCGCGGCTCGTGCCTCGTCGCTGCGCATGCGAGCCGAGGCGTCTGCAATCACCCGCGAGACCTCCTCCGGCTCCCGTCTGCCCGCGCGCAGCTCGGCCATGAAGCGGGCGACATCGCCGAGGGCGTCGTAGCGCCCGCGGGCGAACCAGCGGTCCACGTACGTCTGGAAGAACGTCAGCAGCGGCCGGAAGGCAAGCGCAACGACCAAGGTGGCGAGTGCTGTCGCGATCGTCGAGCCTCGACCGAAGACGACCCCGAGCCCGACGATGAGTGCCGCGAAGGACCCGCCCAGCGCGGCGGTGACAGTGGCATAGACGACGGTGCGGCTGATGATCAGCTCGATGTCGTAGAGCCGGTAGCGCCAGATCGCCGCCAGCGCCGCCAGCGGGACGGCGGTCAGGACGATCGCATTCCAGATCCGCACCACGACAAAGCTGTAGTAGAGGGGCGCACCGATCGGAAGAGTGAGCACTACCAGGCTGACCGCTGCCACCATCCACTTCAGTTGTTGTCGCTCGACACCTTGCGCCTGGCGCATGCGGAGCACCATCGCCAGGGCGCCGAGGATCATCGAGGCCGCCAAGGCAGTCAATCCACTCCAGAAGAGGAGCTCACTCGGCACCACCTCGCTCAGCAGCGGGTTGCGGCCGGTCACCAGGCCCTCTGTCACCTCGTCACCCGTCGCCCAGCCGGCCATGGTGACGACCGCGCCCAGGCACCCGAGCGGGAGGACCCACGGCCAGACCCTCCCCTGCTGCGGAGGGGAGCCACTGGGGAAGAGCACGAACGTCGCCGCCATGAGAGCTCCCCCGATGGGCCACGCCGTGTTGACCACCAGATCTACAGCGACTGTGCCCGGCCACGCTCGGACCGTGCCGGCCAACACCCAACCCTGCGCGAGGTCGCTCACGATCGCATTCACCAGCCCCGTGGCGATCAGCAACCACCCGATCCTGTGACCGGGATGGCGCGCCAGGATCAGCACGCCCGCGACGATGTTGGCGAGGCCATAGAGGGCGTAGAGGAGGCTGTCCCACGCGGGTTCTCRTCCCCACGACAGGCCGATCGCGACGACCTCGATCACCAGCGTTCCAAGCAGCATCGCCCAGTGCGCAGGCCGCAGTCGCAGTTCCACCTTCGAATAGTGGCGCAGCCGAGGTATCCGCGCATTCAGTGCTGGCACGCAAGCCGGATCTCAGCATCCGCCCGGACGCGCAGCCAGGGTCGTCAGGCCTTTCATGGGAGTCACCAACGACTGTCTGGAGCCTGCGATGACACTCACCACCGAGTCCCACACCCCCACTACTCGCCGTCCCGTGCGCAAGGCGGTCTTCCTCCCGTCCGTCGGTCTGATCGTGGCGGCCGCCGCCCAGATCGACGCCGGCATCACGACCAACGCGTTCCGCTCGGTCAGCCCCGCGCCCGAGGACGGCCTGAACTTTCCCTGGTACGGCGAGCTGGCCGGCCAGATCTCGACCTGGTGGTCCTTCACCGGGCTCTTCCTGGTCATCGGGTTCGCAGCCTTCGCACTCAGCAGTGCTGTCCGGCACAGCAGACGGGGCCGAGCCGGGGCTTGGGCCGCTGTCGTCGGGGCAGCCCTGCTCGTGCTCGCCAACTTCATGTCTGCTGTCAACGCCGACGCGATGATGGACGACGGGATCAGCAAGGTCATTGTCGGCTTCTTTGCAGTCGCGACGCTCCTCATCGGGGCAGGGCTCATTGCCGGCGGCCTCGCGACCCTGCGGTCGGGAACCTGGCACGGCGTGGGTCGCCACGTCCCGCTCGCCACCGGAATCTGGTGCTTCCTCCTCATCCCGATCCAGTTCACCGGGGAGCTCGCCATCGGGGTCGGGGTCATGGCGGCGCTCCAGGTCGCGCTCGGCGCGGCCCTCATCGCCGAGGAGGCCTGATGAACATCGAGCTGAGCAGCCTCACCAGGCGCTTCGGCGACGTGCTTGCCGTCAACGACGTCAGCGCGGTGGCACAACCAGGCCAGGTGACGGCCCTGCTCGGACCCAACGGTGCCGGCAAGACCACGACGATGCGGATGCTGCTGGGGTTGGTGGCACCGGACACTGGAACCGCGACGTTCGGCGGCTGCCTCTACGGCGAGCTCCCGGATGCCGTCCGGCAGGTCGGCGCGGTCCTCGAGGCGTCGGGCTACCACCCGGGACGTTCGGCCCTGGATCACTTGCGGATCCTCGCGACGGCGTCGCGGCTGCCCACGGACGCGCCGATGAGCGCGCTTGTCGAGACCGGACTCGCAGACGACGCGCGTCGGCGAGTCGGGCAGTTCTCCCTCGGGATGCGCCAGCGGCTCGGGATCGCCGCGGCGATGCTCGGCGACCCGGGAGTGCTCGTCCTGGACGAGCCGACGAACGGCCTCGACCCGCCCGGGGTGCGGTGGCTGCGTGGCTACGTGCGCCGACTCGCGGACGAGGGTCGCACCATCCTGTTGTCCAGCCATGCTCTGAGCGAGGTCGAGCTGATCGCCGACCACGTGCTCGTCATGGTGCAGGGGCGGCTGGCCAGGTCCTCAAGCCTTGCAGCGTTTCGCGCCGAGGCGGGCGTCGGTTCGAGGGTGCGCACGCCGGACCCGGATCGGCTCGGCTCCGCCCTGGACGCGGCGGGGCACAGGCACCGTCGTACCGACGTTGGGCTCGCCGTGGACGCCACGCCCGAGCAGGTCGGTGAGCTCGCGGCCCTGCATCGAATCGTCCTGCACGGCTTGGAAGGAACAGCCGACCTCGAGAAGGCCTTCTTCCGGCTCACCCAGGAACCCGGCGAAGCAACGGAGCGATCACTAGCGGCCGAAGGGGTCATGTCATGAAGGCGCTGGTGGCGGCGGAGCTGCTCAAGCTGCGCAGCACGCGGGCGACAGCGTTGATGGTGCTGGCGACGCTCGGACTCGCCGTGCTCACCGTCCTGACGACCGTGCCGGGCGTGCTGGAAGAGAATCCCTCGATCTCGCTCACAGACCCTGACGTCCTGGCGATCATCGTGGGAAACGGTTTCGGTGCACCCCTGGTTCTCATGGCACTGCTCGGCGTACTCGCCTTCACTCAGGAGTTCCGCCACGGGACGGTCACCTCGACCTACTTGGCCGAGCCTCGTCGAGCACGAGTCCTGATCGCCAAGGTGTTGTCGCTGACGCTCGCCAGCATCGTCATCACCGCGGTGACGCTCGTCGTCACCGTGCCGCTCAGCATCGCCCTGATCCGCTCTCAGGACGGCGTCGTAACGGTGACGGCGCAGTTGTGGCAGACGGTCGCGGCCGGATTCCTCGCGATGGCGGCGTACGGCGTACTCGGCGTTGCCATCGGGGCACTGGTCACGAACCAGATCGCGGCCATCGTCGGGGTGTTGATCTGGATGCTCGCCGTCGAGCAAATGGTGATCCCCATCTACCCCGAGGCCGGTCGCTGGATGCTCTACGCATCCGCCAGTTCGTTCATGCAGATCGGTGAGTCCCTCGGCGTCCAGTTGCTCTCTGTCGGCATGGGTGGGCTCGTCCTGCTCTGCTACGCCGCCGTCCCGGTCATCCTCGCCATCGTCGTGACACCACGCAGGGATGTCTTGTGACGTCGGGGAGCCGAGGCGGTTCCTTGGTTCTCCTCGGCGGACTCAGCGGGCTCGCATGGGCCGCAGGCCTTCGCGGATTCGCCACCGAGCTCTACATCACCCCCAGCACCGTCAAGGCCCACCTCGCCAGCCTCATGAGAAAACTCGGCGCCCGCAACCGCGTCGAGGTCGCGATGTGGGCCCACGAGACCGGCCGCCTCTAGACCTCTCAGAGCCCTGTGCGGTCGGCTGCCGGCAACGAAACGGCCCCTGGTCTGCGTCTCCGCAGGTCAGGGGCCGTTCGTGACTGGTGGGCGATACTGGGTTTGAATCAGTATCCCAATGGATTCGGCTGCACTGGCCTGACCTGCTTAAATCCGTTGTGACCAGCGCGTATGCGACACAGTATCGCGGGACTGGACGTGACACAAGACGACACGGATAATCGCACGTATCGCACGCAGATCGCACGACGAGGGGATTCAGGATGGCTGGCAAAGCGAACCGCAGGGGCTTCGGGTACGTCCGTCGTCTGCCGTCCAAGCGCTACCAAGGGTCGTACATCGGCCCCGACATGGCGCGTCACTCAGCGCCCAGCACGTTCGACACCAAGGCCGACGCCGAGGCATGGCTATCCGACGAGCACCGCCGTATCGCCATGGAGGCGTGGACTCCCCCAAAGCTGCGGCGACAGGTGGCCGAGGCGAACCGACCCACGACGTTCGGCACGTACTCCGCCGCCTGGCTCCAGGGCCGAGACCTGAAGCCCCGCACCCGATCTCACTACACCGCGCTGCTGCGCGACCACATCGGGCCAGCGTTCGACGCGGTGCCCGTCAAGGAGATCCGCCCAGACATGGTGCGCGCCTGGCACGCCGACCTCGACAAGAAGACGCCCACGACCAAGGCGCACTCCTACGGGCTACTGCGCGCCATCCTCGCTACCGCCGTGTCCGACTCTCTCCTGCCCGTGAATCCATGCCACATCCGCGGCGCCGGAACGTCCAAGCGCGTGAAGAAGATCCGTCCCGCAACGCTCGAGGAGCTCGAGACGCT
This sequence comes from Pedococcus sp. P2_E5, assembly GCF_056403895.1. NCBI lineage: Bacteria > Bacillati > Actinomycetota > Actinomycetes > Micrococcales > Intrasporangiaceae > Pedococcus > Pedococcus sp. P2_E5. The sequence goes on along the minus strand of NZ_JBFUEP010000016.1, from coordinate 3,733 downwards.
GGTCGCTGCCATGCCCGAACGGCTTCGCCCAATGACCTTGCTCGCCGCGTGGTGTGGACTGCGGTTCGGCGAGCTGGTGGAGCTGCGTCGCAAGGACGTCGACCTCAAGGCCGGGGTGATCCACGTCCGGCGCGCGGCCGTGCGAGCGGATGGTGTGGTCGTGATCGGCACCCCGAAGTCCGACGCCGGCACTCGAGATGTCGCCATCCCGCCACACCTGATCCCCATGCTCCGGGAGCATATGAGCAAGAACATCGTCGGCGGTCGCGACGGGTTGCTGTTCCCCAGCGCGAGTGGTGGAACACTGGCCCCCTCCGCCCTGTATGGCCGCGCACCGAAGGGCGAGCAACCAGGCTCGGGTTTCTACGCCGCGCGTGTGGCCGCTGGCAGGCCAGACCTGCGGTGGCACGACCTGCGCCACACGGGGGCCGTTCTGGCGGCACAGACGGGTGCCACGCTGGCCGAACTCATGGGGCGGCTCGGGCACTCCACGCCACAGGCCGCACTGCGCTATCAGCACGCCGCCGAGGGCCGAGACATGCAGCTGGCGAAGGCCCTGTCTGAAATGGCCAATCGCTCCCAGTGACGGAACTCCCGCTCCAGCAAACGCGCGCAAATTGCTAAATGTGAGCAGGATCACATTAGCTACCGATGGGGGCCTAAGTCGTGACACAGACGTGCACAGACCAACCACAGGCTAGTCCACACGATTGCACACGATGGTTCGCTGTATTTCCCTGTGCTTCGCCGCCTCGCGGGGGTGCCGATTTCGGTGCGACAGTCCGGTAGATCAGCGGGTACGCCGGCCGTAGACTGGCACTCACGGCCATTCAAGGGCAGCACGATCACCCGCGAATCGCCTTGAAACACAACGCAATGGCGGCCCCGGCATGACTTTGGCGAGACAACCGGGACCGCCTTACCTCCCGCTAGGAAGGCACTCCCATGCTAGACGTCCCCAGGGCTGCAATGGAACAGCCCGCCGCTTTCTGGTCGCTCGAGCGCGCCGCCGAGCACTACGGGTGCTCGGTCAAGACTGTGCGCCGCATGATCGCCTCTGGCGAGATCACCGGCTATCGCGTCGGTAAGCGCATGATCCGTGTCGCGGCCGATGAGATCTCTGTCCTGGCCCGCCGCATCCCCGCCGCCGACGCCAGCTAGGGCGAGACGGCATGGACGCCGCCCAGCACATGGTCAACCTCGACGACCTCCACCCCGCTCACATGGTCGGATACGACCAAGGCTTCGCGCACGGTCAGCGGCTCGCGGACAACGACCGCGCACACGCCATCCTGCACGCCTACGCCGTCAAGATGGCGGGACTGGCCATCAGGACAGCCCGAGCCCGTCACGGCGACGGCTGGGCAAGTGAGATAGCCCGCCAGGCCTCAGGTGAGGACTGGTGAACCGCATCTACGTCTACGGGATGCCAGAGAACTCCCGCTACACACTGATCCGCGGCCACCTGCGGGACTGGCTCAAGGCCGAGAACATCCCCGCGATGCATTCGGTCACTTACAAGGGCTGGCACGTCCGCACTGAACGGATTGGCGACCTCATCGCCAGGGCCGAACACGCCGGCTACGAGGTGCACATGAAGGGCCGGGTGGTCCGACCATGAGCATCAACGCATGGGCCAAGCACTACCAGACCGTCTGGCTCGAACGTGCGGGCGATCCGGAGCTGCCCGACTGGCTGCGCGTGGCATGCGTCGCCTACGGCCAACACAAGGCCAATGGACACGCGACGTTCCGTAGGGGCCAGCTCGCGCTGATCCTCGCGCGCATCGATACCGCCACAGGTGAAGTCCTTCCCCTCGACAGGCGAAACCTCTACCGAGCCATCCAGGTGGCGATCCAACACGGATGGCTTTCTGCCACCTCGAGCGCGCGATGCCTCGTTGTTCCGGCCCACCACGTTACGGGCGGACTTGGCAATGCACGCGCCGTCTGCCCACAGCACGAGGCCATCAGAGAACGCCACCTCAAGGCGGTGGGCTAGATGCAAACGTCATCACTCACTGACGACGTATACCCCCAAACGTCATCACTGAGTGACACCCTCTGTCGTCACTCAGTGATGACGTTTGGCGCGAAATCGTGCTCAGTTCGGAAAGCCCCTTCTATCTCTTCTCTCACCAAACGCAGCGTGCCCGACAGGGCACCCCGAATGGGTCCACCCACATGCCCAGTTTGCGGTGGGGCTCTCCGTCCCGGATGGCTCATCCACCCGTCATGTCGGGAGTCCGCGTGAACGCCGCCGAGCGACTGACTCAAGCCCTGGCAAACCTGGCCGAGCGCAACCAGCGGACGCCCTGCCTTGGTAGCAAGCGATCGGCCCGATGGACCAGCGACGACCTCGCCGATCTCGAGTGGGCGGCATTCCACTGCGTCTCCCTCAACTGCCCGCTTCTCGACCTCTGCGGCGACGCAGCTGACGAGATGAAAGCCCGTCATTTCACGTGGGGCGGACGCGTGCGCTCCCCCCAACCCCGAACGAAAGCGAGCTAGACCCATGAGTGACAAGAAGATCCGACGACAGGCCGCCACCACAGTGAAGAGCGTCTTGGGCTACGCAGTGGCTCGGGCGGCGTCGTTGCAGCAAAGCAAGGACGAAGGCGAGGACGTCACCAGCGAGGCACTGGCTCTGCTGTCCGTCCTGGCGATGGTCGACCGCATGGCGGACATCGCGGAGGGCAGCTGAGATGGCCAGCAACAGGGTCATAAAGGAGTCCCAGTCCTTCCGCTACAAGGTGCAGCTCCTGCGCGAGGAGCAGCGCCGCCAGCGATCGTCGTCGCCGTTCTGGGGTACGGGCGTCCACCCCAACGGCCAACTGGGCATGGACTCGGACAACTACGCCGCGGGCGTCTCCGGCTTCAGCCTGCGAGGCGGTGACGGGTTTCTTGAGATCAACGACATCCAGCTACGCGGCAACATCATCGGCAACGCGGCGCTGTCCAACCCGGTGATACCGGGGCAGCAGTTCATTGGAACCAACACATTCGGTGTGACCGTCGCAGGCGCCTACATCCTGACCCGTACTGCAACAGTGCCGGCAGGCTGCGACACGGCGACGGTGACCGCGTTCGGCCGAGTCATCGCGACCAACTCGACCGGCACCGATGACGCCCTGTACTCGACGATTGACATCAACGGCGCAGGCGGCAACCAGTTTGGGACCGACGTGCGCGCCGGGAAGTTCTCCACCAGCTCGGTCGGATTCTCAACGACCTTGACCGGCTTGACACCGGGAGGGTCGGTTGTGACACGCCTCTACGCCTCAACAGGACTCGCGTCGTGGGCCAGCAGCGCCTCGAACGCCGCAGACCTGTCCGTGACCATTCTGTGGACCCGGTGATCGCCGTGCCCGAGATGACCCCCACCAAGCCAGGCCCCGGTCAAACCCTGACCGAGTCGGACTATCTGCCGGACCCCGAGGCCGTCAAGGCCTCCGAGCCGCCCGCGGCAGAGGAGGTCACTCCGTGAGCGAAAGCGAGAGGCCGCTCACGACGTACTGGCCAGACATGCCCGGAACCCCACGGCAGACGGCCTACACGCGGCGGGCGGACACCTGGCCCACCCACCGTCGCCGCAGACCGCAGCGCAGCACGACCGAGCCGCAACCCCGGCAACTCACGACCGGGGAAATGGCCCGCGACCTCGTGGCCCGTGGGCTCGCGTCCTCGATGATCCTCGACTCCCAACCCACGACCTACGACAACCGAAAGAAGGC